>CAIJHZ010000026.1 GCA_903820565.1 uncultured Actinomycetes bacterium | reverse complement strand
TTCTTTGGAAACATCGATGTCGACGATCTTTCCTGGATATTCACCGGGCTTTGGTCCAGCGGGTTTCTTACCTTTAGCCGCAGATTTCGCGGGAGTCTTCGCAGTTGCCATTGGGGCATTCTGCCAAGAGTCAGCGTTAATTTAGGGGAGGGCGCGCCCCAACGGATGAAACACACTTAGCGGCAAGGGCTGCACCGGCTGTAAGGGCTTGAGTTAAGTCACTTGTTTCTAGCCACTTCGGAATAAAGCCGGCAGCAAATGAATCTCCAGCACCAGTTGTATCGACCACATTAGTTGTGACCGCTGGAACCTTTGCACTTTCATTACCATTGACCGCAAGTGCTCCCTTAGAACCTAATTTGATCACAACTAGCGGTGTGTACTTCTGAAGATTCTTTTCAGCGGTTTCAACATCTGTCGCATCTCCAAGATACATAGCTTCTTCACTGTTGAGCAGAATTCCATCCATCTGAGATACCCATGACAGTACTTCATCCCTAGAAACAATCTTCATCGCGCCAGTTGTCGTTGGATCAAAGTAAATTGGCTTTCCTGCAGCCTTTATTTTCTTTATCATCGCAAGAACAGCTTCGCGACTGCGGAAATCCAGCAGCGCATACCCAGAAAGATAAACACCATCAACATCAGCTAATGGCGGAAGATCTGACACTTCTAAATCTGCATTTGCTCCATTGTCCGGAAACATTGTTCGCTCGCCATTGGCATCGACCAAAATGACTACAACTCCCGTTGGGCGCCCACTGTGCATCAAATTGAGGTGTTCTACGCCGTACTTATCTAAGTCTGAAATCAGTGCAAAACCAACTGGGTCATTACCTGTTCGCGCAACTAAATGCGCCTTAGAGTTTGTGCGGGTAATCCATGTTGCAACATTTGCGGCCTGTCCACCTGGGTGGCTAGAAATCTTGCTAGCTGTGTCATTGCCGTAATTGATAGGCTCTTTTAATTGAGAAATAACATCCAGGGCTAAATCTCCGATGCATAGAATCTTTTTCATCGAAGTGCCACCGCAATCTGGGCGGCTAATAAACAGTTCGACTTAATAATTTCAGTGTTGATTGCGAGGGACTCACCCTTTGATGCAGTATGGAAATGCTCCAGTAAGAAGGGAGTAAATAACTTTCCATCGATACCTTCACTCTTTGCTCGCGCTAATCCGCTTGCCAAGATTTCATCATGACGCGCTTTGGGCATTTCCTTAACAACTGGGTTTGCAACAACAAGTGCTTTGAAATGAGTAGAGACAGCTTTTCGAGCGCGGATGATCGCTGCGATTTCTGCAGGGGAATCAACGCGGTGTTCTAGGGTGTAACCAGAATCTGTCAGATAGAAACCAGGAAATGAGTTGGTTTTGTAGCCAACCAGGCCGATTGCAAGTGTTTCAAGACGCTCTAATGTTGCGTGCACATCTAAAATTGATTTAACTCCGGCGCAGATGATTGTCATATCAAGTTGGGACAAAGCGGTTAAGTCAGCTGACTCATCAAAGGATTCACTAGCGCCACGATGGACTCCACCAAGTCCACCTGTTGCAAAGATATTGATTCCTGAAATGGCGGCGATGTGCGCTGTTGCTGCAACAGTTGTTGCCGCTGATTTTCCCTGAGCAACGATGATTGCTAGGTCGCGGATTGAAGCCTTTGAAATATCATCACGGTTTGCGATCGCTTCAAGCTCTGAGCGCTCTAGGCCAACTAAGATTTTTCCATCCAGCAACGCAATCGTTGCCGGAATAGCTCCTGCTTCTCGGACTATTCGTTCGCACTCAAGAGCAACTTCAAGGTTAGATGGACGTGGCAAGCCATGGCTGATAATCGTTGACTCAAGTGCAACAACCGGCTTTCCAGCCTTAATTGCATCAGCAACTTCAACTGAGAATTTAATCGCCTTTTCCATAGCCAAACTGTAGTGCACAGTCATGGGAAGATATCCCCGTGCATTTGTCCCAGGTAACGCCATCGATCTTTTCTTCCCTTGGCCTTGAAAGTGCAGTTGATCACTTATCGGTTGGGAAATCTCCGATGGGTCGCGAACTACTCTTTTTAATTGATGGTTTTGGCTATGACACATTAGCTACCTATGCAGATGTGATGCCAACGATGTCACGCATGTTTAACCATGGAAAAATCCAAACAGCATTTCCTTCAACGACTGCGACATCACTTGCGACATTAACAACTGGAGCGATGCCAGGTACTCACGGGATGTTGGGGTACACAGTTCAGGTTCCACGAAGTGGCGGTCGACTACTTAATGCATTGAAATGGGATGAACGTGTTGATCCTGAAAATTGGCAACCAGTAGAAACTTTATTTCAGCGAGCAACAGCTGCGGGAATTAATGTGACACATGTAGCCGCTAAACGGTATGAGAACTCTGGTTTCACCCGCGCAGTCTTTCGTGGGGCACACTACAAGGGTGCCAATGTTGTTACAGATTTAATTTCCGAAACAAAGGTAGCACTCCAAGCAACTCCATCTTTTGTGTATTTGTATGTTAATGATTTAGATACCGCTGGACACTCCGATGGTGTTGGCAGTGATAAATGGATTGCAGCATTGACCATGATTGATCAGATGGTTTCCTCTTTAATGAAAGAGGTCCCAAAGGGCACGCGTATCTGGGTTACATCAGATCACGGAATGATTAACGTAGAAGAAAAAATAATTATTGGTCGGGATAATCCATTGCTGCAAGGTGTCAGTGTTATTGCTGGCGAACCTCGTGCACGACATATTTATTTAGATTCTGACTCACCTGTAGCACGTTCTGATGCAGCCTCTATTTGGCAGGAATATTTGCAAGAAAAGGCTCTGGTGCTTACCCGTGAGCAAGCAATTTCTGAGAACTTATTTGGCTTAGAGATGACCCCGGATGCCTTTGATCGCATGGGAGAAATAATTGCTATTGCGCGTGGGGGAGTAGTGCTACTGGATGCTGATCGTGCAGATAAGGAAGGCGCAATGGTTGGTCATCATGGAGCCGACAGCGATTTCGAGTCGCAGGTAGGTTTGTTAACTACAACGTTAAGTTGAGAAGAAGTTATTTATCTTCTGGCTTGATGCCGAACATGATTTCATCCCAGCTTGGAACCTTTGCACGAGCGGTAATTCCATCTCGTGATGCCTCATCATCTGGCTCTTCGCGGATTACGGCTAAACGTGGAACTTCACGAATTTCTTGGACAATATCTTCTAATTCTTCTTCTGTTGCATCAGTTGGCTCTTTGCGAAACTCGCTGTACACATCGATTACGCGTCGCTCGGAGGGGTGAGAGGTTTCAGTTGGAACTAACCCTGCTGTTGGAAGCTGACGCGGTGCAGGCTCATCACCCATCATCCAACGTGCATTCTCATCCATAGATGTGACTGTTCGCAGCGTTGCATCAAAGCTCCACTGTGCGATTCCAACGCCCATGCTGTTTGGATAATGAAGTTCAATTGTCCAGGTGCCATCTTCTAGGCGCCATGTGTCCCACGAAAGTTCTGATGAATCAATATTGCGTGGAGCTAAACGAGAAATAACAACGCCTAAAAGTGTTACAGCCTCGCGGCTACCTTCTTTGCGAATTACGATCTGCTGCGCTTGATCAATGATGTAGATGCGCTCTGAAAGAATTGGTCCGGCAAAGCGTTCAATTTTTTCTATTGAAATATTATTATCGCGAGCGATTTGTTCGGTGGTCTGGCCTGCACGAAGTAATCGCTGGATTTCTTTGATTGACACAGTTGGCTCGGTTGTTGCTGGAACCGCCATTAGTCGCTGCTGATTAACTGTTGCACGCAATGTGTCGCTAACGCGGACGGTGAATTCATTTCCGTCATTGTCATGCAAGGAAAGGTGCAGACCATCGTCGGTCTTTCCGTTTAGTCGTAGCTCAGTCACGAGCACGAGGGTAGCCGATGAGGGCCTTATAGGTGTTGAAGTAAGGCAGCGTGGCTACACATGCCGCAATCATGAATCCCAGGGGAACCCAAAAAGCGATGTCGGCACCAATTCGGTCAATGATCTGCCCAGAAAGCGCACTGGAAATTGCACCGCCTAATGGCATACCCGCTACAACCCACGTCAATGTTTCAGTGATCTGGTCGGCAGGTACTGCGCCTTCGGCAACTCCATATGCATTAATTACTAAGGGAGCAATTGCAAATCCGTTAAAAAAGAGTGCAATGGCAAGCCACATCATTGAATGGGCAAACAACATAGGTACTGACAAAAAGGTCAGTGCGAATAAGAAAATTAGGAATCTCGAAGCACTTGAGATTTTCCATTTAATTGTGCCGTTGATAATTGCGGCTATGCCGCTGCCAAATGCCCAAATAGCTAACAGGAGTCCTGACTTACTTTCTTGCCCACGCTGTTCGGTGAATGCAACGGTGACAATTGCTATGGAGCCAAAGAAACCGCCCAAAAGCGTTGTAGCAAGAACAATGGCTTGAACGCGCTTATTGCGAATTACCGCAGGGTGCGGGTCTACGGTTCGTTTGGGAGCTGCTGGTGGTTCGGTAGATTTTTGCAGAATAAAAAGTGGAAACCCGATTAGAACAAAGACGATGCCCGAGATAATTCCTGCTGCTGGTGCAATTGTTGTTGCACATGCGGTAACAATAATCGGCCCAAGAATGAAAACAACTTCATCCATTATTGCTTCATAAGAGTATGCGGTATTTACTAAGTGGCGATCTTGTTCATCCTCAGCGGTACTGGTTTTATCTGGGCTAAGGATATGTAGCCATCGTCGGCGAACTAATCCGCCAGTATTTACAGACATAGATTCGGCAATAATGATTGTTACAAACCAACTCCAGACTGGCGCATGATTTAGAACTAAAACTGTAAATAGTGAAATTCCCAAGACTTTGATAGGAATAACACGCACCAACATTGCACTTTGGCCAATTCGATCTGCCACACGTGACCAATGAGGCGTTGCAAAAGCCATCACAACCGAAGCAGTTGCACTGAGTGCCCCAGCTAGGGCGTATGAATCGCTAACGGCGACCACAATGAAAATAAGTGCAAGAGAATCCATTGAAATTGGCATGCGTGCAATGACGCCAGGAACTGAAAATCGCAATGCCCCGGGTGTGCGAAATAAGGTTTTATATCCCGAGAACATAGGAAAGAGTCTATCTCGCAGTTAGACTGCTTCCATGACTGATACGCAGCAACTGCTTGAACTTGCTCTAAAAATTGCACGGCAGGCAGGTGAACTTTTAGTAGATCGGCCCGCATCATGGGATTTAACAGTCAAGTCAACCGCCATCGATATCGCAACACAGATGGACACTGCATCTGAAAAGTTAATTGTCGAAAGTATTGTGGCAGCTCGACCAGACGATGGAATTATTGGCGAAGAAGGCGCATCGCGTGAAAGCAAGAGCGGTGTCACGTGGGTAATTGATCCAGTCGATGGCACTGTTAATTATTTTTACGGTCTACCTGGCTGGGCAATTAGCATTGCAGTAAAAGATGAAAGCGGAACCTTGGTTGGGGTTGTTCATTCACCATCAGTTAATGCAACATGGCATGCGGTAAAAGGCGGGGGAGCATTTCTCAATGATGTGAATATTTCATGTAATGACCCCATCGAACTAAATCGCGCGCTGTTGTCCTCAGGCTTTGCCTACGATGTTAAGGATCGAATTGAGCAGTTGAAGATTGTTACTGTGTTGTTGCCACAAATCCGTGATCTTCGACGTATTGGTTCGGCAGCTGCAGATATATGTCATGTAGCAACGGGCATGGTCGATGGCTATTTTGAAACTGGGCTGCATGAATGGGATCTAGCCGCCGCCGAATTGATTGCCCGCGAAGCGGGGGCAACGGTGACCACCCGCCCGTGGCATGGCCTAAACCTGACCGTTGCAGCTGGACCGCACCTTTTTGCCGCGCTCAACGCTGCCATTCCTGAGTGATCTAGCCCCTCTTGACCGATTTACGCTCAGGCCACCCTCTGTGGCACAATACGCAGTCTGCACCGCCAAAGCGTGTGCTTAATAGAAATGACAAAAGGATCCGAATATGAACATTCTTGACGCCGTAGATGCAGTATCCCTGCGCAAAGACATCCCACAGTTCCGCGCTGGCGATGAGCTCAAGGTCCATGTTCGTGTTATCGAAGGTAGCAAGAGCCGTCTTCAGGTTTTCCAGGGAATCGTAATCCGTCGTCAAGGTGATGGCGTTCGCGAAACTTTCACAATTCGTAAGGTTTCTTACGGTGTTGGTGTTGAACGTACTTTCCCAGTACACACTCCAGTTATTGAAAAGATCGAGTTAGTAAAGAAGGGCGAAGTACGTCGCGCCAAGCTGTACTACCTACGTGACCTACGCGGTAAGGCTGCAAAGATTCGCGAAAAGCGCGATGGCGTTGAAGGCTACGGCGATGGAATTCTTTCTACTCCAGAACCAGTTGTGATCCAAGAACCAGTGGTTGAGGCTGTTGCTGAAGCACCAGTTGTTGAAGCGGTTGCCGTGGAAGAGGTTCTAGTTGAAGCTACAACTGCAGAAGTTGTTTCTGAAACAGACGTTGTGGTTGAAGCAGTTGCTGAAGAAGCAACTGAAGATGCTCCAAAATCTGAATAACTTCTCAATGCGCAATAAGGGATCGCTCCTAAAGGAGCTCCCATTTCTTGTAATAGTCGCACTCGTTGCCTCGTTATTCATTAAAACATTTTTAGTGCAGTTTTTCTATATCCCATCTGGATCAATGGAAAATACCTTGCAGATTAAAGATCGTGTAGCGGTTAATAAGATTCCATTTATTTCAAACTCGATAAACCGCGGTGATGTTGTTGTCTTCCGGGATCCAGATAATTGGTTACCAGAAATCGTTGAGTACGGGACCAACAAGTACCTTGCAAAGGCAAAAAGCGCTCTAGTGTCAGTTGGCGTTCTTCCAAACCCTGCAAAGCAGTATTTAGTCAAGCGCGTTATAGGTGTTGCAGGCGACCACATAGTGTGTTGCACTGTTGATAACAACCTAATCATCAATGACATTCCCGTGACAGAGCCATACATTTATGCGGGCAATAAGCCGTCAGAAATGAATTTTGATGTGATTGTTCCTGAAGGAAAAATCTGGGTGATGGGTGATCACCGTGGTGCGAGTGCGGATTCGCGATATCACCAAGAGGACATCAATAAAGGCTTCGTACCTGTTTCAAAAGTTACTGGCCGCGTAGTTGCAGTCATCTGGCCATTTAAAAACATCACGTATATTCCCAAAGTTGATGTATTAAATAAGTAACCTCATGAAGGTTATAGAGCAGTTATTATCGAATGCAGGAATTTCACCGATTGCAGGTGTAGATGAAGCTGGGCGCGGAGCCTGCGCAGGTCCACTAGTAATCGCCTCAGTTGTATTACATGACCCATTCGCTCCTGAATTAGCGGTTGTTCGTGATTCTAAAGAGATTTCTGAAAACAAACGAGACGCAGTTTTTGAATTAATTCAAGGCATCGCAGCATCAATCAGCGTAGTAATTGTTCCTGCATCTGAAGTTGATTCACGTGGTGTCCATGCGGCAAATCTTGACGGAATGCGTAGAGCGGTTCAAGGATTAAGCATTGAGCCTGCCTATGTCTTGACTGATGGATATGCGATTGAGGGTTTAGGTGTTCCCAATTTGGCGGTCTGGAAAGGCGATCAAGTTGTAGTTTCGATTAGCGCAGCATCTGTAATTGCAAAAGTGACACGTGACCGCATTATGAGAGAGCTAGATAAAGATTTTCCACTATATGGATTTGCTGGGCATAAGGGATATATCACCGCCGCCCACACTAAAGCGCTTAATGAACATGGGCCGTGCGCAGAACACCGCACCTCATTTGCCAACATTGCAGCGCTCATCCACAAGTAAAGCTGCGGTGTCCTAAAGCATCGGTGGGGGTATTTATCGTGCCTCACCATGCACACAAAAAATAAACAACAAATCGGCGCTTTCGGTGAACAAGTGGTAACTGACTTTCTTATTAGGAAAAACATAGAAGTAATCGAACGTAATTGGCGGATCCGCGAAGGTGAAATAGACATCATTGCGTTGAATTCATCAGGTGTATTTTCATTTATCGAAGTTAAAACCCGAAGCTCTGTGGCCTTCGGATCACCGTTTGAGGCAATCAACCGGGACAAAGCCCACCGTATGCATCGCTTAGCACTAGCGTGGCTTGCAACTCATGGCTGTCTTGGCTGTGAGTATCAAATAGATGTAGCGGCGGTAATGATTGCAGTAGATGGAACACCATCAATTGAATATCGAGCCAACTTGTTATGAGCTTGGCACAAACACAATCCGTTGCATTACTGGGCCTAGATGGCCATGTTGTTGGGGTCGAAGTTGATATTGCAGATGGATTGCCTGGTTACGCATTACTGGGATTACCTGATGCTGCTTTATCTGAGTCCCGAGATCGAGTACGAAGTGCGATTGTTAACTGCGGTGAAGTATGGCCGAATCGAAAGGTTACCGTTTCTTTATCACCTGCTTGGCTTCCAAAAAGTGGATCCAGCTTTGATTTAGCAATTTGCATATCGTTGCTTTCCGCCCATGAAACGGTGCCAGCGGAAAAGATTGCTGACATGGATTTTCTTGGTGAGCTTTCTTTAGATGGACGTATCAGGTCAGTGCGTGGAGTACTGCCAGCTTTAATTGCAGCATTTAAAGCTGGCGTGACTACTGCAGTTGTGCCAGCTGATAATTTAAGAGAAGCGCAGTTAATGCAAGGTATGGACATAGTTCCGATGCATCATCTGAAACAAGTTTTGCGCTGGCTACGCACAGGTGAAAGACAGGAGGAGCAAGAGTTTGATTTGCAATGGGAACACAGCGATAGTCGCTTAGATTTTGCAGATGTTGCGGGCCAACCTGCTGCACGATTAGCTGCTGAAATTGCAGCAGTTGGTGGGCATCACATTATGTTGATAGGTCCACCAGGTGCGGGAAAAACAATGATTGCCGAAAGAATTCCTACGATTATGCCAGCGCTATCTATTGCCCAAGCCCTTGAAGTTACGGCGGTTCATTCAATTGCCGGAACACTCATGCAGCGCTCACCTCTGTCATTACTGGCACCTATCGTTTCGCCACATCACACCACAACTCGAGTAGCAATGGTTGGTGGGGGATCGCACGCAATTAAACCCGGAGCATGTTCCTTGGCGCACTTCGGTGTTCTCTTTATTGATGAGGCTCCTGAATGTGGACCAGGAGTTCTCGACTCATTACGTCAACCATTGGAGTCAGGCACGATCACAATCGCGCGCAGCATAGGCAATGTAACTTTTCCCGCACACTTTCTCTTGGTTCTAGCGGCAAATCCCTGTCCGTGCGGAAAGTTCACTGGTCGAGGTCTCAACTGCACCTGCACATCCCAGCAAGTGCGTAGGTATCTTGGGAAATTATCTGGACCATTAATGGATCGTATTGATTTGCGAGTACAAGTGGAACCGGTTGGTCGGGTAGATATGGCAAAGACGCAGCTGGGAGAAAGTAGTGCGGTTATTCGAGATCGAGTAATTGCCGCCCGTGCAGTTGCGGCCCAACGTTTTGCAGGTATGGGCTGGTCGCTTAACTCACAGATTCCAGCGCGAGCACTTCGCACTGAATTTCAACCAGAACGCGTTGCTATGAACTTTCTGCATGACGAACTAGATCGCGAACACATTACCGCTCGTGGACTTCACAAGATTATTCGTACAGCATGGAGTTTTGCTGATCTACATGGCAATACATTGCCAACAATGAATGATGTTGTTGCTGCCCATACTATGCGCGGAAAAATCGAAGCATGACTGAATTACTTGCAAGAGCTGCGCTATTTAACGCAATCGAAGGCGGACACTCTTTCTGGTCCCGCGAGATTAATAGCAATAGTGCGCTGTGGGTTCATGAAAAACTTCTTAACAATGGATATGACAGCATCAAGTATGAAAAACTAATTGCTGAACTTAGAATCCACAGTGGGGAACAAGTATTAGAAAGAATTGCGCAGCATCATGTTCGCCTTATTACACCTTTAGATGTCGACTGGCCCATTCAGGTTGATGACTTAATCGCACCACCTATTGCCCTGATTGTTAAAGGAAACATTGGAGCGCTACATATTCCTTCTCTAGCAATCGTGGGTACCAGAAATCCAACTAGCTATGGGGCAAAAATTGCGGGGGACTTTGCTGCAGGTTTTGTTGATCGCGAGTGGGGGATTATCAGCGGCGGTGCATACGGAATTGATTCGTATGCACACAAAGGTGCCTTGATCGCAGAGGGCGTAACTGTTGCCGTAATCGCTTCAGGTATTGATGTTAATTATCCGGCCGGAAATGCACGACTATTTGCAGAAATTTGCGAAGTAGGTGCCATAGTCACTGAATTCATGCCAGGCCACAAAGCATTGCCCAGCCGGTTTCTAACTCGTAATCGCTTAATTGCTGCATTGGCTAAAGCGACCTTGGTTGTAGAAGCTGCCTTCCGTAGTGGATCACTTCGAACAGCGCGTGATGCTGCAGAACTCTTTCGACCAGTTATGGCGATACCTGGTCCAATTAATTCCCCAACGAGCGAAGGATGCCATCGATTAATAGGCGAACGTGCTGCAGAAATCGTCACCTCTGTGGCAGATGCTGTGGAGTTTGTTGGAGTTAATCAGTGAGAGAATAAGCCCATGAGTGATTTCCGTTCGGGCTTTGTAGCCATTGTTGGCCGCCCAAACGTTGGAAAATCAACTCTGATTAATGCATTAGTGGGTAGCAAGATTGCAATTACTTCACACCATCCCAACACCACGCGCACAGCGATCCGCGGAATTGTTCATGGAAACAACTTTCAGGCAGTACTTGTGGACACCCCCGGCGTACACAAGCCAAAGACTTTGCTGGGTCAGCGCCTCAATCAAGTCGTAGATCAAAGTATGGATTCAGTGGATATCGTCATAATGTGTATTCCTGCTGATGAAACTTCTGGAGCAGGGGATACCTTTATTGCACAGGAAATTGCAAAGCATCCAGGTGCTAAAAAGTTTGCAGTAATCACTAAGACAGATTTAATTGCAAAGGAAAAACTTGCAATCAGATTGTTGGGCATCATGAAAATCGCCGAAGGATTTGTATGGGATGAAATTATCCCTGTATCTGCTGCGATTCATGATCAAGTTGACTTACTGAATGAACTGATTGGAAAGAATTTACCTGCTGGGCCACAGTATTACCCAGAAGGCACGACAAGTGATCAAGCTATCGATCAGATTATCTGCGAATATATTCGTGAAGCAGCGCTACAAGATGTGCGCGAAGAGTTACCTCACAGCATTGTTGTCACTATCGATGAATTTGGTGAGCGCGAAGAAAAGGGATCTCGCCCCTTTTATGATGTTCATGCAACTATCCACGTCGAACGTGACACACAGCGTGCAATTTTGCTAGGCCATCAAGGTGTTCGTCTGAAGGAAATTGGTATCCGTGCTCGTGCAGATATAGAGTGTGTTTTAGGCGCCAAGATTTTTCTAGGGCTTCACATTAAGGTTTCAAAGGAGTGGCAGAAGGATCCCAAGCTGCTAGCAAAGTTAGGCTTTGGTGAGAAATCTTAGGCAGTTTTGCGACTAGCTAAGTAGGAACCAACAAGCACCAATGGTAATCCTAGGACAATTCCAGCTGTTAATGGTTCGTGCAAAATAATTACGCCTAGAACAACTGCGATTGCCGTATTTAAATAGGTAACAAGCGAACCACGTGCAGGCCCTATTTCAGCCATGAGCTTGAAGAAAAATATGAAGGCGAGTGCAGT
>CAIJHZ010000025.1 GCA_903820565.1 uncultured Actinomycetes bacterium | reverse complement strand
ATAATCGCACCATCAGCTTCACGTCTGTGAATTGGAATTACATCTAGCAATGGTTCGCGAGATAAAATAACTCCAGCAGCGTGAACACTCCACTGGCGCTTCAAGCCTTCGAGTCCGCGCGCGGTATCTACAACTCGTTTTGAATCAGGGTCAGAGTTATACAACGCACGGAACTCACCCGCTTCGCCGTATCGCTCATCTTTAGAATCAAATACTCCGCTGAGGGTAATGTCTTTTCCCATCACACTCGGCGGCAACGCTTTTGTTAACTTCTCACCAATAACGTAGGGATAGCCAAGAACTCTTGTCGAGTCCTTAATCGCTTGCTTGGATTTAATAGTTCCGTAGGTAATGATCTGTGCAACGCGATCTTCGCCATATTTATTTGTTGCATAGCGAATCATTTCGCTGCGTCGGCGTTCATCAAAGTCCAAATCAATATCTGGCATGGAAATACGTTCGGGATTAAGGAATCGCTCGAACAAAAGGCCATGTTCCAGCGGATCAAGTCCAGTGATGCCCAATGAATATGCGACTAAGGACCCAGCTGCAGATCCACGTCCTGGACCTACTCGAATGCCAACTTTCTTTGCGTGCCCCACAAGGTCTGCAACTACAAGGAAGTAGCCAGGAAAACCCATCTTTTCCATAACACCGAGCTCGTATTGCAAGCGAGTTTCATGTTCGGGTGTTAGGCGTGCACCGAGGCGTTCCTTCATGCCACGTTCTGCTTCTTTCTTGAGCCAGGAATCTTCACTTTCACCCGCTGGTACTTCAAACTGAGGCAATAAGTTTTCGCCCTCGCGTAACGTGACATTGCAACGCTCGGCGATAAGTAAGGTGTTGTCACAACTTTCGGGTAACTCTTTGAAAAGCTCGCGCATCTCAGCTGCGGTCTTGACATAAAAAGTATCGTTATCAAATTTAAATCTCTTTGGATCTGCAAGTGTTGAACCTGATTGCACACACAATAGCGCTTCGTGTGCTGCGGCATCTGCTTGCTTTGTATAGTGAAGATCATTGGTTGCAAGTAGTGGTAAACCCAACTCTTTTCCAAGTTTAAGTAGATCTTCTTTGACGCGTGTTTCAATGTCAATTCCGTGATCCATGATCTCAAGAAAGAAGTTTTCAGCTCCGAAAATATCTCGATAATCACTAGCTGCTTTAAGCGCTTCTTTATAAGCACCCATACGCAATCGAGTTTGTACTTCTCCGCCCGGACAACCCGTCGTAGCAATTAATCCCTTGGAATATTTCGCTAATAACTCGCGGTCCATGCGCGGCTTGTAGTAAAAACCTTCAAGAGATGCCAGTGATGACAGTCGAAATAGGTTTGCTAGCCCCTCATTATTTTCCGCAAGGATTGTCATGTGCGTATAAGCACCACCACTTGAAACATCATCTTCTCCGCCATCAGCCCATTGAACCCGCTTTTTTTCAAAACGTGACTCGGGGGCAACATAGGCTTCGATTCCAATGATTGGTTTAACACCAGCTTTTTTTGCAGCCTTATAAAATTCAAATGCACCAAAGACATTTCCATGATCTGTCATTGCAATCGCTGGCATGTTCTGCGCAGCAACTTCAGTCATTAATTCGCCAACCCGAGCAGCGCCATCGAGCATTGAATACTCAGTATGGACGTGCAGATGTACGAAATTTTCTGTGGACATGATTGGCGAGATTAGTGCTTATGGCAGAACGGCGTCGGAAAGCAACGCCAGCGAGCGTGTGAGATCGGCTGGGTAAGGGGCTTGAAAGTGAAGTGCCTTGCCAGTTACTGGATGGGCAAAGTTGAGTTCGGCGGCATGGAGCCAAGGTCTAGACATTCCTAAGCTCTTGCCCAGCACGGGATCTGCCCCATACGTCGTGTCCCCCACTAAGGGATGGTGAAGGGCCGAGAAGTGAACACGAATTTGGTGTGTACGACCTGTTTCTAATTCAATTTTTACCATTGATACGCCACGGTAAAATTCAATGACTTCGTAGTGAGTGATCGACTCTTTTCCCGTCGCCATAACTGCAAATCGGTGATCCTCTTTCGGATGACGATCGATTGGCGCATCAATAGTTCCGGTTGTTGGATCCATGTGGCCCTGCACCATTGCGTGATACACCTTGTCTACAGTTCGATTTCTAAAGGCATCTTTCAAAACATGAAAAGCTGTATCACTCTTAGCAACGATCATTAAGCCGCTGGTACCGACATCAAGTCGGTGAACTATTCCTTGACGCTCTGCTGGACCTGAGGTAGAAATTGAATATCCAGCCGCCATCAAAGCACCTACGACTGTTGGGCCGGTCCATCCTGGACTTGGATGCGCTGCGCATCCCACTGGCTTATCAATAACAACGATGTCGCTATCGTCATAAATAATGCTTAAGCCTTCGATCGGAGTCAGTGGAATTGGATCAGGGTTAAGTGGTTCTGGCATCAGAACTTCAATTACTTGGCCAGCTGTTACTCGATCTGACTTTGGTATCACTTTGCCGCCAGTCGTGATGTCGCCATCTTCGAGCAATTTCACAACAGCGGTCCGTGATAAACCTAGAACTCGAGTTAAGGCGCTATCAATGCGTTCGCCTGCAACACCTTCAGGGACAGTCAAGGTTCGGGCGATGCGATTGCTCATGCCTAAGAGCCTACCTTTGTTATGGGTGAGATATTTCGTGCCGTGAGCACCAGAGAAATTAGTGCTGCTATGACAATTGCTGAGTCTGCAATGTTAAAAATAGGCCAATGCGGCAATTGCATCCAATCAATTACATGCCCTCGTAATACTCCTGGTTCGCGAAAGAGGCGATCAATCAAATTACCGATGATTCCCCCCATAACAAGCCCTAATACAACCGCCCATCCCTTCGATGTGACTCGAGATGAGTAGTAGAAAATTGCAACCAAAACACATACCGCGAAAACCGTTAAAAAGATTGTCGCGCCCGTCGCAAAGGAAAATGCTGCCCCAGAGTTTCGAACTAATGTGAGTTGAAAAAATGATCCTAGAACTTTTATATTTGGTCTGTGCGAGAGAGTGCTGACCGCCCAAACCTTTGTTGCTAAATCAAGGATCCAAACAAACCAGGCAACACTAAAGAGTGTGCGCCACATGCGCACAGCTAGCGCCGCTCTTCCTTCTGCTTGCACAGCATGCACAGAGTCGCACGAGGAAAAACTTGAAGGCGTGCCTTGCCGATTGGAGCACCACACTCTTCGCAATTTCCATACGTCTTATTATCAATTCGCTCAAGTGCACGTTCTGTTTGCAGAACCATGTCGCGAGCATTTATCACTAGTGACATCTCATGCTCTCGCTCAAAAGTTTTAGTTCCGGCATCTGCTTGGTCATCTCCAGCGCCTTCACCTGATTCTTGAATCAATTCATCCATTTCAAGTTCAACAATTGCCAGCTCTCTGCGTAAACGTTCTAGTTCCTTTGAGATCTCAGCTTTGATTGTCTTGATTTCAGCAGCAGTCCAAGGGGCTTCAGTTTCGCTAACAACTACTGGAGTTGGAGCAACCTTGATTGGCTTAAGTGGTGCAATCTTCTTTCCACTCTTTGCAGGACGTGGTGGAGGTGGCATAACCAGTCGGCGCTCTTCAATAACTGGCGCAACAACTGGTGCCGTGATCGTAGAGACTGAGACCGTTTGTGATTTCTCATCAACGGTAAGAGTGGTCTTTGATGGAAACGGCTTTCCTGCGGCTTTCTTAACTGGAATGCTTTTGACCGCTGCTTTTTTAGCAGGAGCAGCCTTTTTCGCAGGTGCTTTTTTAGCTACCTTCTTCACCGCAGCCTTTTTGGCTACCTTTTTTACGGGAGCTTTTTTAACTGCTGCTTTCTTGGCTGGAGCTTTTTTCGCTGGAGCCTTTTTTGCAGCAGCCTTCTTGGCAACCGCTTTTTTAACAGGCTTCTTAGGCATGTCGCGAACCTTATGCCCAAGGGGGCACCTATACCAATTACGCCACGGGCAATTTTTGGTACCTCTATGACCTACACTTAAGACCTCGCGTAAATGGCGTAGACGGGGATATCACCTCACGAGCCAGCAGGAAGAAATGGGCTAACGCTCATCTAGAACCAGCACGCAAGATATGAAGTGGCACACCACGGTGTGCAAGGCGGGTGGTACCGCGAAAGCTGCACAAGCAGCGATCGTCCCTCCAGAGATTGTTTTCTGGAGGATTTTTTTATGTCATTTCGCGCCATCCCAGCAGCAGTTGATCTGCCTGCCGTCGAACATTCGATTTTAAAGTTCTGGCGCGAAAATTCAATCTTTGAAAAAACAGTTGCAGCCCGTGAAGGCGCACCATCGTGGACATTTTATGAAGGTCCCCCAACTGCAAATGGAATGCCTGGAACTCACCACATCGAAGCTCGTGTGTTTAAAGATTTGTTCCCACGTTTTCACACCATGAAGGGAAAGCAGGTTACGCGCAAGGCTGGTTGGGATTGCCATGGTTTACCGGTTGAAATTGCAGTTGAAAAAGAGTTGGGATTTTCTGGCAAGGGCGACATTGAAAAGTATGGGATTGCACCTTTCAACGACAAGTGCCGCGAATCAGTACAGCGCCATGTAAGCGCATTTACAGATATGACAGATCGCATGGGCTTCTGGGTTGATTTTGATGAGGCCTACTGGACGATGTCGCCGGAATATGTTGAATCAGTGTGGTGGTCATTAAAAGAGATTTGGAAGAAAGGTCTACTTGTACAAGATCATCGCGTTGCACCGTACTGCCCTCGTTGCGGTACAGGACTATCAGATCACGAATTAGCGCAAGGGTACGAAACCGTTACAGATCCATCAGTTTTTGTTCGTTTCCCAATTACATCAGGTGATCTCGCTACTCTTAATGCATCTTTATTAGTGTGGACTACCACTCCCTGGACATTGGTTTCTAATACCGCGATTGCTGTTCATCCAGATGTTGAATACGTCGCCATCCAAGTTACCGAAGAAGACACAACAGAAGTACTAGTTGTCGCTCAAAATCTGATGGATGCGGTTAAGGGCGAAAAGAAGATTCTAAAGAACATGCTCGGCAAGGATCTGGAACGTATTTCCTATAAACGTCCATTTGATTACATCGAAATCCCTGATGCCCACTTTGTTGTGCTTGCAACGTATGTAACAACTGAAGATGGAACCGGTTTAGTTCATCAAGCCCCTGCATTTGGCGCAGATGACTTGGCGGTCTGCCGTAGCTACGGTTTGCCAGTTGTAAATCCGATTGCACCTGACGGACATTTTTTGCCTGATGTCCCGGTTGTTGCGGGAATGTTCTTTAAAGACGCAGATAAGCCTTTAGTAAAAGAGTTGAAGGCAAGTGGAGCTCTATACAAGCATCAGCAGTATGAGCACACCTACCCACACTGCTGGCGATGCCACACT
>CAIJHZ010000024.1 GCA_903820565.1 uncultured Actinomycetes bacterium | reverse complement strand
TATGAGGCACGGCCTAATGTGACCGTAGATGCTGCGGTAATTTTGTTGATGTCTGGAAATGCGGCGCTACTGCGTGGATCATCAAGTGCGGCACATAGCAATGAAGTTTTAGTCCGTGTGATGCGTGATGCCTTAGCAACAACCTCAATTTCACCAGATGTTATACAGCTAGTTCCATCTGAAGATCGCGAAACTGTAAAAGCTTTACTGAATGCTCGCGGCAAAGTTGATTTGGTTATTCCACGAGGAAGTGCGGCTTTAATCCGTATGGTCGTTGATGAATCAACGGTTCCAACCATCGAAACTGGCGCTGGTGTCTGCCATGTCTATATCGATGAGTTTGCAGATCTCTCAAAGGCGTTACCAATCATTATTAACTCAAAGGTTCAGCGTCCAAGTGTGTGCAACGCTGCCGAAACAGTTCTTCTTCACTCTGCGATAGCTAAAGAATTTGGTCCAATTGCACTTAAGGCTTTACACGAGGCTGGAGTTATTCTGCATTGTGATTCTGCAACTCTTGCAATTGCACAAGTTGCTGGTATTCCAGCAACTCTGGCCACCGATGAAAACTTCTGTACTGAGTACGGAACTCTTGAAATCAATGTTGCGATTGTTGATTCTGTTGATGCAGCAAGTGCGCACATCGCACAGTACGGAACTCAGCACACCGAAGCGATCATTTCTGAGAACAAAGAGAATGTGAAGCGGTTTATTGCCTTGGCAGACTGTGCGGCAGTCATGGTTAATACATCCACGCGATTTACTGACGGTGAGCAGATGGGATTTGGGGCTGAAATCGGTATCTCAAATCAGAAATTGCATGCCCGCGGCCCTATGGGACTTGAAGCGATGACCACCACAACTTGGATTGTTACCGGAGATGGGCAAATTCGCAGTTAGTGCGCGAATTAATTAGACTGACACCCATGACCAGCCTTTCACGCGATGATGTCGCAAAACTTGCAGGCCTAGCCCGCATCGAAATGAGCGATGAAGAGTTAGTGAACATGGCCAACGAATTCACCGTAATTTTGGATGCCGTTGCTCGAGTACAAGAAGTGGCAGGCGCCGACGTTCAACCAACATCGCATCCATTGCCACTTCGAAATATTTTCCGCCCAGATGTAGTGGTGCCAAGCCTTACGCCAGAAGAAGCGCTCTCTGGTGCACCTGCGCAAGAAGAGCAACGTTTTCGAGTCCCACAGATTTTGGGTGAGGAATGATTCGCAACAACGCATCCGAAATGGCAGCAAAACTTGCTGCTGGAGAAATTACTTCTGTCGCTTTAACACAGGCACACCTGGATCGAATTGCAGCAGTTGATACAGATGTTCATGCATTTCTGCACATTGATACCGAAGGCGCACTTGCACAAGCGGCCGCCGTTGATGCAAAGCGCGCAAAGGGCGCAAAGTTGTCACCACTTGCTGGTGTGCCGCTTGCCCTTAAAGATGTAATGGCCCAAAAAGGTATTCCGACAACATGTGGCTCAAAAATTCTTGAAGGTTGGCGTCCACCGTATGACTCAACAGTTGTGGCAAACCTTAAGAAAAATGACATTGTTATCTTGGGTAAAACAAATATGGATGAATTCGCAATGGGATCATCGACGGAAAACTCTGCTTACGGTCCAACACATAACCCATGGGACTTAACACGCATTCCGGGCGGTTCTGGTGGAGGTTCATCTGCCGCTCTTGCTGCCTTTGAAGCTCCACTTGCAATCGGAACAGATACAGGTGGTTCTATTCGCCAACCTGCAGCTGTAACAGGAACTGTTGGAGTCAAGCCAACATACGGCGGAGTTTCTCGTTATGGCTTAGTTGCATTTTCTTCATCACTTGATCAAGCAGGTCCTTGTGCTCGCACAGTTTTAGATGCCGCGCTATTGCATGAAGCAATTGCAGGACATGATCCAAAGGATGCAACGAGTATTAACGCACCGGTTCCGCAGGTTGTTAATGCTGCCAAATCAGGTGACGTAAAGGGAATGAAGATCGGTGTTGTTAAGGAACTCAATGGTGATGGATACCAAGCAGGAGTCCGGGCACGCTTTGAAGAATCACTTGAATTATTAGCCAAAGCTGGGGCTGAAATTGTTGAAGTTTCAGCGCCAAACTTTGAGTACGCCCTTGCTGCCTATTATTTGATTGCACCATCTGAATGTTCATCTAACTTAGCTCGCTTTGATGCAATGCGTTATGGCTTGCGTGTGGGCGATGTTGATGGGGCTTCAGCTGAATCAGTAATGAATTTGACTCGTGAAGTTGGCTTTGGCAAAGAGGTAAAGCGCCGCATCATTTTGGGAACATACGCTTTGTCATCTGGTTACTACGACGCCTATTACGGAAGCGCACAGAAAGTTCGCACACTTATTACTCAAGATTTCACAAAAGCTTTTGAAAAAGCTGATGTTTTGGTTTCACCAACATGCCCAACTACTGCATTCAAAATCGGTGAAAAGGCTAATGATCCTCTTGCAATGTATTTAAATGACATTGCAACTATCCCCGTCAACATGGCAGGTATCGGCGGAATGTCATTGCCTTCAGGGTTGGCAGATGAAGATGGATTACCAGTTGGTTTCCAAATCATGTCTCCTGTTATGAAAGATGATCGCATGTATTCAGTTGGTGCCACCTTAGAAGCAGCGCTACTTTCCAAATGGGGTGCTCCATTACTCGATAAAGCACCAATCATGGGAGGCGTCCGATGACACTTTCATATGATGATGTAGTTGCAAAGTACGAACCCGTATTGGGTCTTGAGGTTCACGTTGAGTTAAACACAAACTCTAAGATGTTCTGTGGTTGCAGCACAATATTTGGAGCAGAACCAAACACACAGACCTGTCCTGTTTGCTTAGCTTTGCCAGGTGCCTTACCAGTAGTTAATGAAAAGGCGATCGAATCAACAATCAAAATCGGTCTTGCTCTTAACTGTTCAATTGCGCCATTTTCACGTTTTGCTCGCAAGAATTATTTTTATCCAGATATGCCAAAGAACTTTCAGATTTCACAGTATGACGAACCAATCTGCGTTGATGGTTATGTTGATGTGGAAATCGAAACTGATGAAGGCCCAAAGACATTCCGTGTTGAAGTCGAGCGCGTGCACATGGAAGAGGACACAGGTAAGTCATTACACGTGGGTGGAGCAACTGGACGTATCCATGGAGCTGAATACTCACTTCTTGATTACAACCGTGCAGGTATTCCATTGGTCGAAATTGTGACAAAGATTGTTCCTGGTACAGGAAAGTACGCACCAGAGGTAGCAAAGGCATATGTTGCAGAACTTCGTGACATCTTGCGTTCCTTAGGTGTGAGCGATGTGAAGATGGAGCAAGGCTCACTTCGTTGTGATGCAAATGTGTCATTGCGCTTAATTGGCGCAGAAAAACTTGGCACACGTAGTGAAACAAAGAATGTGAACTCACTTCGCTCTGTGGAGCGCGCCATTCGGGGTGAAATGATTCGCCACGCAGAGTTGTTAAATGCAGGTGGCCGAGTAGTACAAGAAACTCGTCACTTCCAAGAAGACACTGGACTTACTCGCTCTGGTCGTTCTAAGGAACAAGCAGAGGACTACCGCTACTTCCCAGAACCAGATCTTGTGCCAGTTGCACCAGATGCAGCATGGATTGAAACATTACGCGCAGCTTTGCCTGAGCGATCATCAATTCGCCGTAAGCGACTGCAAGAAGCATGGGCAGTTCCTGATAAGGAAATGGCAGCGATGATTAATGCAGATGTTCTAGATATTGTTGAAGCAACTGTGTTACTTGGCGCTGATCCAACAAAATCTCGTACATGGTGGCTTGGAGAGATTTCTCGTATTGCAAATGACAAGGATGTGGCACTTGCAGATCTTTCAATTACACCTGCTGATGTTGCTGAAATCGTGGCTCTTGTTAATGCAGGTGAATTAACAGACAAGCTTGCCCGTCAAGTTGTTGAAGGTGTTATTGCCGGAGAAGGAAAACCATCTGAGGTAGTTGCAAAACGTGGAATCAAAGTTGTCAATGATGATGGCGCATTAATGGCAGCGATTGAAAAGGTCTGTGCTGAGCAAGCAGAGACTGCTGAGAAGGTTCGTAATGGACACTTGCCTGCAGCCGGAGCATTAATTGGCGCTGTCATGAAAGAGACAAAGGGCCAAGCAGATGCAGCTCGCGTACGAGAGCTTCTACTTGGCCACTTAGGTCAAGCCACTAATTAATTAGTGGGCAACAACGCCCTCTGTCTCAACAAGAGACTCTTTACCGATATTGATAAAGAAGAAGAGAACTACAGCACCTGCAAATAGAAGTACTGCACTGAATTTAAAGGCAACTGTAAAACCATGTGTCATTGCAAATGGCATCAATTTCTCACCTAACTGTGAATTTGCTGCCGTATAGGTTGTTGCAGCAGTAGCTGCAACCGTATTAAGAAGTGCTGTTCCCAAGGACCCACCTATCTGCTGACTTGTGTTGAGCATTGCGCTTGCAACACCTGTGTCATGGTGTGAAACAGCGTGCAGCGATGTAGAAGTAAGGGGGATAAAGACAAGTGCCATACCACTAGACATGATTAATAGTGATGGAAGTACATGCGTTACATAAGAGGTATCAGGAGTAATTCGAGTAAGCATCAAAAGACCAATTCCAGCTGCGATTAATCCTGGAACCATTAATCGCTTTGGTCCAACTTTAGGAAGCAACTGTGATGCGATTCCGGCAAACACAATAATTCCAGCAGTAAATGGCAGGAATGCAAAACCAGATTTCAATGGTGTGTAACCAAGAATTACTTGAAGGTAAAGGCCAAGGAATAAGAACATTGAGAATAAACCTGCTCCGACAACTAATGATCCAAGGTATGAACCACCACGGTTACGCTCTGTAATTACACGAAGTGGCATTAATGGATTCTTAACACGCATTTCAATCAGAACGAATGCAATGAGTAGAGCAACTGCGACCACTAAGAATGTAATGGTTAGCGAATCAGACCAACCTTTTGTAGCCGCTTCATTGAATCCGTAAGTAAGTGAGAACAGACCGGCAGTCGCAGTTAATACACCCGGAATGTCGTATGTGTTGTCACCCGTAGCCTTTGATTCGTGCACAAATTTAATAGCAAGTATTGCTGCACCGATTGCGATAGGAGTATTGACGCCAAGACACCATCGCCATGAGAAGTACTCTGTAAGAGTTCCACCCAGAATTAACCCGATTGCTGCGCCGCCTCCAGAGATTGCTCCGATCACACCAAAAGCTTTTGCGCGCTCAGCCGGAACGGTGAAAGTTACAGAGATAATTGCTAGAGCTGCAGGAGCAAGCAGAGCGCCAAACACACCTTGCAGTGCACGCGCGCCGAAAAGTAGACCTTGAGTTGTGGCGATTCCACCTAATGCTGAGGCTGCCGCAAAACCAATCAGTCCAATGAGGAATATCTTCTTACGCCCCATGTAGTCGCCGATTCGCCCACCCAGTAAGAGAAGAGAACCAAAGGCGAGGGTGTAGGCAGTGATTACCCATTGCTGATTCGCATCTGAAATTCCTAGATCGGTCTTGGCGCTGGGAATCGCAATATTCATGATTGAGCTATCAAGGACAATCATTAACTGCGCAATGGCGACAACAAAAAGTGTTCGCCATCTAGTTGGGTCAAGGCCATCAATATCGGTGGTTTTTGGCACAGAAAGGCTCCAGTTCGGATTAAATGTTAGGTATTGAAGAGGGTAGAATTATCGCATGTCGACGATGAAACCGCGTTCTGGAGTTGTAACAGATGGACTCGAGCGAGCTCCCGCACGTGGAATGTTGCGCGCAGTTGGAATGGGTGATGCCGATTGGGTAAAGCCACAAATTGGTATCGCATCATCATGGAATGAAATCACACCATGCAACTTGTCTCTTGATCGTTTAGCAAAAGCTTCCAAGCAAGGCGTAATTGATGCAGGTGGCTTCCCAATGCAATTTGGAACGATTTCTGTGTCCGACGGAATTTCAATGGGACACGAAGGAATGCACTTTTCATTGGTATCGCGTGAAGTAATCGCAGACTCTGTCGAATGTGTAATGCAAGCAGAGCGTTTAGATGGAATGGTTACCTTTGCAGGCTGTGACAAGTCACTGCCAGGAATGATGATGGCAGCAGCACGCATCGATGTTGCAAGTGTTTTTGTTTATGCAGGTTCTACCTTGCCAGGACAGGTTGATGGCAAAGATGTAACAATTATTGATGCATTTGAAGCAGTCGGTGCCTGTGCTCGTGGATTGATTACAAAAGAGCGCGTGGATGAAATAGAACGTGCGATCTGTCCAGGTGAAGGTGCTTGCGGGGGTATGTATACCGCAAACACAATGGCAAGTATTGGTGAGGCAATCGGGCTTTCCTTGCCAGGATCTGCCGCACCTCCAGCAGTTGATCGTCGCCGTGACACATATGCGATCGCATCTGGAGCAGCTGTTGTCGAATTGATTCGACAAGGAATTACTACACGCGATATTTTGACAAAGCCTGCATTTGAAAATGCAATCACAATTTTGATGGCACTTGGTGGATCAACCAACGCCGTACTGCACCTACTAGCAATAGCTAATGAAGCTCATGTAGATCTATCTCTGGATGATTTCCACCGCATTGGCTCAAAGGTTCCATTGCTAGTGACTTAAAGCCTTTCGGTCAGTTTGTTATGAGCGATGTCGACAAGGTTGGTGGAATCCCGGTTGTACTTAAGGGTCTATTAGATGCTGGTTTATTACACGGAGATGTTCTAACGGTTACTGGTAAGACGAT
>CAIJHZ010000023.1 GCA_903820565.1 uncultured Actinomycetes bacterium | reverse complement strand
GGAGCAATCTTTTCCATCTCAGCTTGTGCACCCTTAACAGGGCACACATAGTTAACGTATGCAGCAACTTCAGCTGCAATTGCTGGGTCGTAGTAGAAGTTGATCAATTTCTCGGCATTTGCTTTACCTTCAGCAGTTACCGTTGATGGAATCATCATGTTGTCACCTGAAATAGTTCCACCTGACTCTGGGATTGCAAAGTCAAACTTTCCTTCATTTTCAGATTTCAAGATGAACATGTCACCAGACCAGCCAATAACAGCTGCGGCATCCCCTGAAGTCAGATCTTCCGCATATTCATTACCCTTTACGCCACGAATCCAACCATCTTTTATTTTCTTAGCCATGTAGTCAACTGCGTTCATGAACTGATTTTCTGTAACAGTTTGTAGATTTACGCCTTGTGCCAGCAGAATAATTCCGATGGTGTCACGCATTTCTGACAGAACAACAATCTTTCCCTTATTTTGTGGAGCAAAGAGCTCTTCAAGGGTGTGAATTCCATTTGGATTCTTTTCAGTATTCCAGCCAAAGCCAGCCATGATGCCTTGCCATGTCAATGATTGCTCACGTTGTGGATCAAAAGACGGCGATGCTAGTGAATCAAGAATGTTTACCTTGTTTGGAACATTCGCTGCATCAAATTTTTGTGTATATCCAAGACGGATCCAACGTGCAGCCATCCAGTCAGTCGGTGTTACAACGTCATAGCCAATATCCGCACCAATTTTTAGCTGGGCTTGCACTTTTCCAAAGAACTCGTCGTTGTCGTTGTAGTCCTCGAAGTACTGTGCGTCCAATGTATTTGCACGCGCAAATTTGTCTAATGTTGGGTAGTACTTGCATTTCTCGTCATAATCCAAATACAAAGGCCAGTTTCCCCAACGAACTACACCTGCATTCGCTGGTGCTTCGTAAATGTCGCACTTTGGGCCACTAGCCCCACAAGCAGCAAGTAATCCTGCTGCACCTAAACCGCCTGCACCCGCGAGTAATCCGCGGCGCGAAACCATTGCACCTAAAACTGATTTTGCTTCTGGTGAGAGTGAACTTTCTTTTGACATACTGATTTACTCCTTAAGGGTTAAGCACAAGCTAGTTGTCGGATTACCGAGCCTCAAGCTTTCTGTGGGTTGTGGGCGGATGGTGCGGTCGAACAGGGGGAAATACTACGCCCCCAGATTACTCATTACATGCTTAATTCGCGTGTAATCCTCGAAGCCATATGCTGAGAGATCCTTGCCGTATCCCGAGCGTTTGAAGCCACCATGTGGCATTTCGGCAACAATCGGAATATGGGTATTGATCCAGACACAACCAAAATCAAAAGCCTTTGCCATGCGCATTGCGGTTCCGTGGTTGGTGGTCCAGACACTTGAAGCAAGGCCGTACTCCACCCCGTTAGCCATCGCTACCGCCTGGGCCTCATCGGTGAACTTTTGAACGGTGATAACAGGTCCAAAAATCTCCTTTTGGATCAGCTCGTCAGACTGCTGCAACCCTGCAATTACAGTGGCAGGAAAGAAGAATCCTGGGCGATCTAGGGCGCTTCCACCCGTCATGACCTGGGCATGTGCCGGAACTCTGGACAATAGATCTGAGATTCGTGCCAGTTGATTCACATTGTTAACAGGTCCCAAGAAAACATCCTCGTCGGCAGGTGCGCCAATTGCAATCTGCTTGGCTTGCTCAGTAATCAATGCGACAAATTGATCATAAACAGAGTCTTGCACAATCACACGAGTGGCAGCGGTGCAATCTTGACCAGCATTGAAGTAACCCGCAATGGCAATTGCTTCGGCCGCAGCTGCTAAATCTGCATCTGCAAAAACTACAACTGGTGCTTTGCCACCAAGTTCTAGGTGAACACGCTTTAATTGCTTGGCAGCAGATTCAGCCACCTTAATTCCTGCTGCGACTGATCCAGTAATTGCAACCATGTCAGGGCGTTGGTGATTTACAAGAGTTGCACCGGTTTCGCGCTCGCCGCACACTACATTGAAAACTCCAGCTGGTAAAAATTCTGCCATCACATTGGCCATCCAGACAGTTGAAGCAGGTGTTGTATCACTTGGCTTAAGTACAACAGTATTGCCCGCAGCAATTGCTGGCGCCCATTTCCAAACGGCCATCATCATTGGATAGTTCCAAGGTGTTACTTGTCCAATTACTCCAACAGGTTCGCGGCGAATTATTGAAGTCATGCCGGGCATATATTCACCTGCTGACTTTCCTTCTAGATTTCGTGCAGCACCAGCAAAGAATCGAATCTGATCAACCATTGGTGGAACTTCTTCGGTTGTTGTTAACGAAATTGGCTTTCCAGTGTTTTCACATTCAATAGCAATAATTTCTTCAGCACGTTCTTCGATTGCATCTGCGATTTTTAATAGCGCACGCTGACGCTGCGATGGAGTTGAATCACGCCAATCAGGGAAGGCATCACTTGCCGCTTTAAATGCCGCATCAATATCTGCCGCATTTGAATTAGGAGCGGTTGCAAAAGGCTGCCCTGTCGCTGGATTTACAAGAGTTGTGGTCTCACCCGATGTTGAATCTAAGGATTTACCATTAACGAAGTTGCTGAGCTTTTTCATGTGCCCGAGCCTAGCAATTACCCTTAAATCTAACTAGTAGGTGAGACTTTCTCGGCTGCTGCTAACTGGCCGCATGCACCATCAATTTCGCGGCCTCGGGTATCACGAACAGTTACTGGGACTCCATAACTTTCAAGGATCCGGACGAACTCAGCTTCATCCTCGCGACGGGACGCGGTCCACTTAGATCCAGGTGTTGGATTAAGCGGAATTAAGTTAACGTGGGCGTTCCGGTTTTTGAGCAAGCGACCTAACAAATCTGATCTCCAAGATTGATCATTAATATCCCGAATAAGTGCATACTCGATGGAATAGCGACGGCCAGTCTTCTTTTCATAAGCATCTGCTGCTGCTAAAACTTCTCGGATGTTATATCGATTATTAATAGGAACCAAAGAATCGCGAAGTTCATCATCCGGGGTATGAAGGGACACTGCCAATGTGCAGTTAATTCCCTCATCCATTAGTTTTTCAATACCGTTAACAAGACCAACCGTTGATACAACAACTGATCGGGCAGAGATTCCAAGTCCATCAGGGTTTGCATCAGTTATATTGCGTAAGGTGCGAACAACTGCGTTGTAGTTAGCTAATGGTTCGCCCATTCCCATAAATACAATATTTGAAAGCCGGGTTGGCCCACCTGGTAGTTCGCCATTGGCGCAGGCACGTGCCGCAGCAACAATCTGATCTGTAATTTCAGCAGCAGATAGGTTTCGAGTCAGACCAGCTTGGCCCGTTGCGCAAAATGGGCAGTTCATGCCACAACCTGCTTGTGATGAGATGCAGACCGTTACGCGATCGGTGTAACGCATTAAAACGCTTTCAACTAAAACGCCATCATGTAACTTCCACAAATCTTTTCTGGTCATACCGTTATCTGTTGTACGAGTTGTTACCAACTGAATCATTTGTGGGGTTAGAGCATCTGCAATTGCTTGGCGCTCTGCTGCAGGAATATCAGTCCACTCTTCGGGATTGCTAGACAGGTGGCTGAAGTAATGGGTTGCTACTTGAGTAGCGCGGAAAGGCTCAAAACCAAGCTCTTTTGCAAAAGCCTTACGTTCGGCAGGAGAAAAATCAGCTAGATGCTTAGGTGCTTTTTTGCGCTGAACCGGCTCATCAAAAACCAGATTAATTTCCGGAACTTTCCCGCTCATAGGTAGCGCTTTACAAGTTCGAGTGCCAACCACATAGCGGGTGCGGATAAAACTACTGAATCAAGGCGATCTAACATCCCACCATGGCCGGGCAAAAGTGTTCCCATATCTTTTAGGCTCATGTCGCGCTTCATGGCACTTTCGATTAAATCACCACACGTTGCAGTAAAGACAATCATGAGGCCAACAATTATGCCTATCCACCAATGCATATCCATGATGTAGTTAAAGGCAAGGCAACCACCGGCAACTGTAAATATTGTTGAACCGATCAAACCTTCCCACGTTTTCTTAGGAGAAATTGTTGGAACCAGCGGATGTTTTCCAAGTAAAACCCCGACAATGTAACCAAAGGTGTCATTGCATCCAACTAAAACCATAAATGTCATAACTCGCTGAAAGCCTGTACTTGGTCTAGCCAACAAAATAAGAAATCCAGCTAAAAACGGTAAGTACAGTAGAGAAAATGTTGTTGCTGTTGCTTTTGCCACAAATCCTTCTGGGCCTTGGATTAGTGCACGAATGAGCAACAGTGGGAAAGCGATAGCTGTTGCAACAGCTAATCCTCCAACGCCACCGTTCCATGCGGCGTAGGCCAAACCAATTGCGGCAAGAGTCAAAGCATTAAAGGAGATTGCTATTGATCGAGCAGCAAAAGCTCGAACTATTTCACGTAACCCTAAAATTACAGCGACCGCAACTACGACTGCAAAAACTTCGCGCTGATACGACAGTGCAAACCACACAAGTGCGATCAATGACAAACCAACGCCAATAGATGGCAGCAGCTTGCGCCCAGCCTTTTTATTGATCGCTTCGTTTATCGAATGTAGATCAGACATATGTGAACCCCTTATACCTCGAGGAGTTCAACCTCTTTGTGCTTGAGCATGTCATCAATCTTTGCAACGTGATCTGAGGTTACTTTTTCAAGCTCTTTTTCGCCGCGAGCTAAATCATCTTTTCCAATATCGCCATCTTTTTCCATTTTTTCCATCGCTTCTTTTGCTGCACGACGGATATTGCGCATCGCAATCTTTGAATCTTCTGCCTTGCCCTTAACAACCTTGATGAACTCCTTGCGACGCTCCTCAGTTAATTGTGGGAAGTTCACTCGAATTACGGTGCCATCATTGCCAGGATTTACGCCTAGATCTGATTCGCGAATAGCTTTTTCAATCGATGCCATTGCACCTTTATCAAACGGAGAAATGAGTGCCATACGAGCTTCTGGTACCTGAATTGAGGCAAGTTGTGACAGGGCGGTGTACGTACCGTAGTAATCAACCATTACCTTGTTAAAAATTGATGGGTGTGCGCGACCTGTGCGAACAGTGGCGAAGTCATCTTTTGCTACTTCAACGGCTTTGTTCATCTTTGTTTCAGCGTCCTTAAGGGCGCTTGCTACATCTGCCATGGTCCTTACTCCTCTTGCTACTTCAAACTACAAACCTGTCGCTTATGCGACAAGAGTTCCAATTGTTTCTCCGCGAACTGCACGTGCAATGTTTCCATTTTCCATTAAATCGAAAATCACTATAGGCAACTTGTTCTCGCGGCACAGTGCAAAGGCTGCTGCATCTGCTACTGCTAATGACTTAGATAGAACTTCATCATATGTAATGGTGTCGTACTTTGTTGCGGCAGGATCCTTCTTAGGGTCTGCGCTATAAACACCATCAACACCGCTCTTTGCAAGTAGGAGTGCTTCTGCGCCAATTTCAAGTGCGCGTTGGGCAGACACTGTGTCTGTTGTAAAAAATGGCATTCCCGCACCTGCACCGAAAATTACAACGCGGCCCTTTTCAAGGTGGCGAATTGCGCGCAAAGGAATATATGGCTCTGCAACCTGTCCCATCGTGATCGCTGTCTGAACGCGGGTTTGAACGCCTTCTTTTTCCAGAAAATCCTGAAGTGCTAAACAGTTCATGACTGTTCCGAGCATTCCCATGTAGTCGGCGCGAGAGCGATCCATTCCGCGCTGTGAAAGTTCAGCTCCGCGGAAGTAATTACCGCCACCAACAACGATCGCTACCTGCACGCCGCTGCGAGCAACATCTGCGATTTGCTTGGCAATATCTTGCACAACATCAGGATCAACACCGATGCCTTTTGCTCCACCAAAAACTTCTCCAGAAAGTTTAAGGAGCACTCTGCGATACGTACCTCTTGTACCGGGCATGAGTGCTCCTTAATCTATTGGGCTATTACACCCTTAATTTCCTGGATGTTCTAAGTCTAAGCGATCCGACCTAGTCCTTATTGACCCACGCGGAAGCGATGGAAAGCCTTAACAGCTGTTCCGGCCTCATCGAGGATCTGCTTTACAGTCTTCTTCGCATCCTTAGCAAATGACTGCTCGATTAAGGAAACTTCCTTAACAAAACCAGCCACTCGGCCTTCGATGATCTTTGAAAGAGCAGCCTCAGGCTTACCCTCTTCGCGCGCTGTCTCTTCTGCAATACGGCGCTCATTTTCAATGAGGTCAGCAGGAACTTGTTCGCGATTAACAAACTGCGGTGCAAATGCTGCAATGTGCTGTGCGATGTCCTTGCCAACTTCTGCTGCATCCTTAACAAGTTCAACCAACACACCAACCTGAGGTGGAAGATCTGGGCTTGTGCGGTGCAGATAAATTCCAACTGGTGAATCCTTGATAACAGCAATTCGGCGAACTTCAATCTTCTCGCCTAATGTTGCGTTTGCATCATCAACTGTTGACTGCACGGTGCTGCCGTTAGCCATTGTTGATGCCAAGAATGATTCAACTGAATCAGATTGTGCGTTTTGAAGGTGAGCAAGTAGCTCATCAGCAAGTGCAACGAAGCGCTCGCCCTTTGCCACGAAATCTGTTTCGCAGTTCAGTTCTAGCATCACGCCAAGGTTGCCCTCGACCTTTGCTACAACTGCGCCATTTGATGTGAGGCGACCTTCGCGCTTTGTAACGCCCTTAAGTCCCTTCACGCGGATGAGATCTAACGCCTTGGCGTAGTCACCATCTGCTTCATCAAGTGCTTTTTTGCAATCAAGCATTCCGGCAGCAGTTGCTTCGCGAAGCTTCTTTACATCTTCAGCTGTGTAATTAGCCAACTTAAGCACCCGCTTCTTCTGTTGCAATAACTGGAGTCTCGGCTGGAGTTCCAGCAAGAATTTCCTTCTCCCAGTCAGCTAAAGGCTCGCCCGCAGCAACTTCTGCTGGTGCATCGCTCTTTGTCTCAGCCTTAACAGTTGCAGAACGTGCTTGTAGGCCTGCTGCAATTGCATCTGTGATTACGCGTGTCAGCAAGTCGATTGAACGGATTGCATCATCGTTACCAGGAATCTTGTAATCAACTTCATCTGGATCACAGTTAGTATCCAAGATTGCAATTACTGGAATACCAAGCTTCTTAGCTTCCTGAACTGCTAGGTGCTCCTTCTTTGTGTCAACAACCCAAATTGCTGAAGGCAACTTAGTCATGTGACGAATTCCGTCTAGGTTCTTAAATAGTTTTTCGCGTTCGCGACGAAGAACAAGAAGTTCCTTCTTTGTCAGAAGTAGATCGTTCTTCTCTTCTAGAGCTTCTAGCTCCTTGAGGCGCTGAATACGCTTGTACACAGTTGGGAAGTTAGTAAGCATTCCGCCCAACCAACGCTCTGTCACTGTTGGCATTCCAACTCGTGCAGCGTGGTTGATGATTGGCATGTGTGCTTGCTTCTTTGTTCCAACGAACAAAACATGGCCACCCTTAGCAACTGTGTCCTTAACAAATTCATATGCTGAATCGATAAGTGCAAGTGATTGCTGGATGTCGATGATGTAGATGCCATTGCGCTCTGT
>CAIJHZ010000022.1 GCA_903820565.1 uncultured Actinomycetes bacterium | reverse complement strand
CTTGTGCTTATGTGTATGCATGCGGGCCATGCGAATCGCATTTTCAACCGCATCTGCTCCGGCATTTGTGAAAAATACTTTGGCGAAGGTATCGCCAGCTAATTCAACAACTCTTTGTGCGGCTTCATTACGAGCATCATTGGCGTGCTGTGGCGCAATAGTTGTTAGCACCTCGGCTTGTGCCTGAATCGCTTTGATGACCTTAGGGTGCTGATGACCAATATTTGTAAATACCAATTGTGAAGAAAAATCTAAGTAACTCTTGCCTTCAAAATCCCAAAAGCGTGATCCAGAACCACTTGCAATAGGCATAGGCGAAATTGCGCCTTGGGCAGACCATGAGTGAAAAACAAATTCGCGATCTGCAGCACTTACAGCCGCTTGCTTTGCAGGATCATTAATCGGTGCGCTCATCTGTGTCCTCAAACCCTTGGTAGTTAGTAGCGCCATCATAAACCTCTGAAGTAGATTGCACCTATGACCCAGATAACGCATTGGATTAATGGCGCACTTGATACCCAAAAACCACAGCGCAGCGGAGAAGTTTTTAACCCTGCAACCGGCAAGGTCACCAAAACTGTTGCCTTTGCTGATGCGGAAACTGTTGATCGTGCGGTCACTGCAGCAACCGAAGCCTTTGCAGAATGGCGCCATAGTTCTTTAACAAAGCGAACTCAAGTGCTTTTTGCCTTTCGCGAGCTAGTGCAGCAGAACAAGGAAAAAATTGCTGCATTAATTACCGATGAACACGGAAAAGTATTAAGCGATGCTGCCGGTGAAGTAACACGTGGGCTTGAAGTTGTTGAGTTTGCCTGCGGGATCCCACATCTATTAAAGGGTGGATTTTCAGAGGAAGTTTCAACTGGTGTTGATGTGTATTCCATCCGCCAGGCTCTTGGACCTGTTGCAATCATCTCTCCATTTAATTTTCCAGCGATGGTTCCAATGTGGTTTTTCCCAGTTGCCATTGCATGCGGAAACACAGTTGTTGTTAAGCCATCTGAAAAAGATCCATCTGCTGCAATGTTCATGGCGCAGTTATGGAAAGAGGCGGGATTACCTGATGGCGTGTTTAACGTGGTCCATGGCGATAAAGAATCAGTTGATGCACTGCTGACGCACCCAGGAATTAAATCAATTTCATTTGTTGGCTCAACTCCTATTGCTCGTTATGTTTATGAAACCGGAACCAAAGCCGGAAAGCGCGTGCAGGCATTAGGTGGGGCTAAAAACCACATGATTGTTTTGCCTGATGCAGATCTTGAACTTGCAGCAGATGCGGCAATTAACGCTGGCTTTGGTTCAGCAGGTGAGCGTTGTATGGCGATCTCTGCAATTGTTGCAGTTGAACCAATTGCATCAGCACTCGTTGAAAAGATTAAATCTCGAATGTCATCGATTAAAACTGGTGATGGAACACAGGGTTCAGACATGGGTCCACTTGTTACCAAAGTTCACCGCGACAAAGTTGCTTCCTATATTGAAGCAGGCAGTAAAGAAGGTGCGACAGTTGTTGTCGATGGTCGCACACTAGAAATTGCAGGCGATGGCTTCTGGCTGGGCCCAACTTTGTTTGACAATGTGACCCCTGAAATGTCTATATATAAGGATGAAATCTTTGGTCCGGTCTTAAGTATTATTCGCGTCAATACTTATGACGAAGCTTTGAACTTAGTGAACTCACATCAATATGGAAATGGCACCGCGATCTTTACAAATGATGGCGGCGCAGCTCGTAGATTCCAGAATGAAGTAGAGGTTGGAATGGTGGGCATCAACGTTCCGATTCCGGTACCTATGGCGTATTACTCATTTGGCGGATGGAAAAACTCATTATTTGGGGATTCTCATGCACATGGCACCGAAGGTGTTCATTTCTTTACTCGCGGAAAAGTTGTTACAAGCCGCTGGTTAGATCCAAGCCATGGTGGAATCAACTTAGGTTTCCCTCAAAACGATTAATTAAGCCTGCATTAAGGGGCTGATTAG
>CAIJHZ010000021.1 GCA_903820565.1 uncultured Actinomycetes bacterium | reverse complement strand
TGGTCGAAGACTCTGGTGAAATTTTGCGGTTTGCTGGTGGTCAAGTTTCCTTGCCAGCAGTTGTGCGTCTTACAAAATTTGTTCGAATTCCGTATCGCCATTCAGTTCCGCTATCTCGTCGTGCAATCTTTGCTCGTGATGGTGGTCAATGCGTGTACTGCGCAGCCCCTGCAACATCTATTGATCATGTGATTCCACGCAGCCGTGGTGGTGGACATAATTGGGAAAATGTTGTTTCTGCCTGCCACAAGTGCAACCATGTTAAAGCTGATAAGCATCTGAAAGAGTTGGGATGGCGTTTGCGCACCTTGCCTCGCGAACCAGTGGGAGCGGCATGGAGAATTTTGGGAACAGGTCGCACAGATCACAGATGGTTGCCGTACTTGCAGCCATTTGGCGTGGCAGCAGCAACTGCATAAGTAATTTACACTTACACCATGACTACATTTGAAGGTCCAGCAACATCGGCTCCAGGTTTATCTGTCTTTGAAACCGTTATTACCTTTCTAATTATCCCAACTGTGCTGTTTGTTGTGATTTCTGTAATCACTTATGCAGGCACAGCCACTAGGCAGAAGAAGTCGTCAGCAATTACTTCAATTGAGTAAGTGTTTAACTAACTTTATTTGTCTAGTGCTTGAACCTTCAGCGCACGGATTAATCCATCCTGTGATTCTCTAACAAGCTTTCGTAACACTGCAGGAGAATCTTTTCCGGCACCAGCAAGCCATGTATTTGTTAGATCAACCGTTGATTGCTTCACAATCCATGTTGGGTAGAAGCCAGATACGAACTTAGCTGCAGGCTCATATGAACGTGATTCCCAGACTGAGATTAAGTTATCGAAGTACAGGTTTACGAATGGCTCAAGAAGAGTGCTCTGAATTGGTCGCTGGAACCCAGCAACAAGTGCGGTGCGCACTGATGTTGCGACCTCTGCATCGAGTCCCTTATTGAAGGCATATGCCTTTGCCTCATTGTTTGGCATTGCTGCTAAACAAGTTTCGAATGCGAGGTTTCCGGTAGTCGTCTTATCCTTGGCAAGTTCTGCATCAAGTTCGGCCTTAGTCGTTGCACCGCGCTCTGTTAGAGCAATTAAGAAGTACCAACGAAGATCTGCATCAACCTTTAACCCTGGCGCAGAACCATTAAGCAGTTCGCGAATCTTTGCTGTCTGATCGTCAGTCTGTGCGTTAAGCGCAAAGGCACGCGAAATCAGAAGCTGTAGATCACTTCCGGCAGCGCAGTTTTGTGTCAGTGTCCATAATCCAGCAGCTAACTTTTCACGGTAAGCCTTGCGATTAGCTTCCTTTGAATACGCTTCAACAGAAGTAGTTAATTGAGACAACACGATATTAACGATCGCATCATCACTTTCTCCTGCAAGACCATTTAATGCAATCTCTAAGAAGTCTGCAGATGAGATTTCGGCATCACGATGCATATCCCAGATTGCAGCCCAGCACAGTGCGCGGGCAAGTGCGTCATCGAGTTTCCCAAGATGTGTTTTTAGGGTTGCAATAGAACGGTCATCAAAGCGCAGTTTTGCGTAGGAAAGATCGCGGTCATTAATAAGCAGTAAGTCAGCAACCTTTTCTCCCGCAAGTTCTGCAATGACAGTTGATGCACCAACAACATCTAGTTCGACAGATTTGCGAAGTTTCAAAGAATCACCGCTGATGTCATACAGTCCAACAGCTAAGCGATGTGGTCGCAATTCTTTAGATCCAGCAGGAACCAAAGGAGCTTCCTGAGAAATTGTGATGCTCTTATAAACGCCACTATCTATGTCCAAGACTGGGCGCAAAGTGTTCACACCTGCTGTTTGTAACCAGGTGCTAACCCATGGAGCGAGCTTGCGACCACTTGCTGCTTCTAGTTCAACCAACAAGTCATCAAGAGTTGTATTACCCCATGCGTGCTTTGCAAAGTACGTCTGTAAGGCAGCGATGAATTGTGGGCGACCAACGTGAGCTACTAATTGATGCAAAACAGATGCTCCCTTTGCATAAGTGATTCCATCAAAGTTTGCATTAACCGCTTCCATATCAACCATGTCAGCGATAATTGGGTGAGTAGAAGAGAGTTGATCTTGGCGGTAAGCCCAGTTTTTACGGGCAGAGTTAAATTCAGACCACGCACCTTTGAAACGTGTTGCTTCTGATAACGCTAAATATGAAGACCATTCTGCAAATGATTCGTTGAGCCATAGGTCATCCCACCAGGACATGGTGACCATGTCACCAAACCACATGTGTGCCATTTCGTGCAGGATTGTGTTTGCACGTGACAGGTATGCCTTTTCTGGCATGTGGCTGCGGAAGACCAAAACATCTTCGCGGAATGTAACTGCGCCAGCGTTTTCCATCGCACCAAAGTTAAAGTCAACAACGGCAATTTGGTCATACTTTTCAAATGGATACGCCAAACCAAAAGTTTTCTCAAAGTATTCGAAACCTTGCTTAGTTACCAAGAAAATATCTTCTGGATCCAAATACTGCATCATTGACTTACGGCAGTAAATACCAAGAGGAATTTCTTTTTGACCCTTGTACACATCGTGAACATGTGAATATGGACCTGCAACAAGGCAATCCAAGTATGTAGTGATGCGGGGAGTGGTTGTGAACTTCCATTCCACTAGATCACCCTTTGCAACCTTTGATTCAACAGGATTATTTGAAACTGCTTCCCAGTGACCAGGTGTTGTGACTGTTAAGGAAAATGTTGCCTTCAATGATGGTTGATCAAAACAAGGGAACATATTGCGGATGTGCGCTGTTTCTCCTTGTGAGTACAGGTAGATCTCGCCATCTGATGGATCAACTGAGCGCTGCAAGCCTTCACCAGATTTTGAGTATTCGGCTTCGATTTCAATAACTAGAAGGTTCTCTGCTGCAAGATTGGTAATAAAAATAGATTCACCATCGAAGTTGCTTGTATCAACTGGCGCACCATTGAGCGTTGCGCTGATTACTGAACGGCCAACTGCGTCAATGAATGTTGAATAACCAGGCTTATTGCAGGTAAATGAGACTTCAGACTTAGAATAAAAAGTCTCTTCGCCCTTTGTAACATCAAGGGTTACTACATAGCTATTTACATACAGATGGTCCGCACGATCTTTTGCTTCTGCACGGCTCAAATTTAGACCTGGCACTTGTTGCTCCTTTGGTGTTTTGTAGGTTCCAATCCAACCATGACAGAGTTACCCCATGGAACGCCCATCGGTACGCAGCTATAGCATCCGCGGATCTCGCATTACCGATGCCCAAAGACAAGCAAAGACAGCCCTGCAGGCGGTTCATGGAATTGAATTCAAGCAAGAATTAATAGATCTGAAACAGATATTCCCTACTAGTGAATCAGTCATTATGGAGATTGGTTTTGGAATGGGTGAGGCCACAGCCATAATGGCCAAAAATCACCCTAACAATGGCTACATCGCCGTAGATGTTCACCCACCGGGAATCGGCAAACTGCTGGCTCGCATTGTTGAAAACAATCTGACAAACCTAAAAGTAATTGAAGATGATGTACACGTTGTTATGCAGCACATGATCTCTGATGAATCGTTGGACGGAATCCATTTGTATTTTCCAGATCCTTGGCCAAAGAAGAAGCACAACAAGCGCCGAATTGTTAATGAAGGTTTTTTGCAACTAATTCACCCAAAGTTTAAAAAAGGCGGTTTCATTCATATTGCTACGGATTGGGTTCCGTACGCCGAAAGTATTAAAGATGTATTTGCGGCCTCCACCTTATTTACTGGGGGAGTAATTGAAAAACCAGAATGGCGCCCAGTCACACGTTTTGAAGGTCAAGGAATTGATAAAGATCATGCCGTTAATGACATGTTGTATACAAAGGTTTAAAGCGAACCTTCATTTTCGTACTTAGCAATTTTGTTAATTCTACGTACATGGCGCTCATCATTGGAAAATGGTGTTTCTACGAAAGCATCAATTATCGCTTTGCATTCATCAATCGAATGCATGCGTCCGCCGATTCCAACAACGTTTGCGTTGTTGTGATCTCGTGCAAGTTTTGCCGTCTCAACGTTCCAGGCAAGTGCTGCACGCACACCTTTAACCTTGTTGGCAGCGATTTGCTCACCGTTTCCTGAACCACCTAAAACAATTCCGAGCGATGTTGGATCTGCAACTGTGGCAATCGCTGCTGGAATACAAAAATCGGGGTAATCATCAACTGCGTCATATTCATGTGGGCCGTGATCATTAACCTCGTGGCCTTTTGCCTGCAGATACTCAACCAATGCTGCTTTAAGTTCTAACCCAGCATGATCGCTACCGATGTGAATACGCATAAGCGCATCTTGCCATGAGCAAAGAAAAACCCGCCAAGTGATTGCTCACGTGGCGGGTTTCTCTCTACTTAGGAGGAAGGAATTACATGCTTAGTGGCGTGGACCGTGTCCCATGCCACCCTTTGGGCCCATTCCTGGACCACGAACACTGTTAACTTCATCGGTGATGTGTGCCGTTAAGTTTGACTTCATCTCTGTAGCCTGAGCCGCGGTCAATGTGCCAGCAGTTACGCGAGCATCAATTTCCTTTGTCTCAAATGCAACCAAAGCTGCGATCAATGCATCCTTCTTTGCGCCCGCAATTGCAGCAAGCGTTTCTCCAGCTACAAGGCGTGACTTAATTGTTGCTGCATCGATTCCAAGAGTTGATGCAACTAGTGCTTCTTCTGCTGCACGATGAGCATCCATGGCGGCATGATCTGGACCTGCCCCATCATTATCATCGTGAGCAGGGCGTGCTGCAACGAGTGCTGCAAGTACTGCATCTGCCTGTGCTTGTGTAATTGTTCCCTTAGCAACTAATGCTGAAAGAACAGTTTTGAAATTTGCTTCAGGTCCCTGTGCAGAATTACCTGCCATTGGATTTGCAACACCAGCATTAGCTGTCTTAACAACTGAAGGTGCCTTTGAAGCATTCGCTGCAGTTACTCCAACAGTTCCTAGTGAAAGTGCAATCGCTGTTACAGCGATCGCTGCAATCTTTTTCTTTGATGACATGTGTATGTCCTCTCGTTAGTTGTACTCGCCCCTGACCCTCGTCATCGACTACCCGTAATAAACAGGTTCATGCTGAGGAAGATAGCAAATGAACCTGAAAACACCCTCAGAGAATTAAGGCGTTTCTCGTAGGGGATCCCTCTTGCCCACGCATAAATCCGCTTGGGAACTCCTTATTCGCCCACCTTTTTCTCAGGTTCAGACTTAAATCCCCAATAGAAAAAGGTGTTCCATGAAAGGCAGCAAATCCTTAATAGCAATAACTATCGCCGCATCCCTAGCGATAATTCCGTCAGCTATCGCTGCACCGAAGACATCAATAAAGGCAGCAGGGCGTGTAACAACCGTAGTCAACACAATTCTCAATGGTGTTGGTATTCCAGGTAAGACAATTGGCATTAATGGCGATTTTTACATCGATACAAAGAATCTAGTTTTGTATGGGCCAAAGATTAAAGGTGCTTGGAAAGTCGGAAGCTCATTAAAACAAGCAGACACAAAGTCAATATCAACAGTTACTGGTGAAGTAGGTGCAACTGGTGACAAAGGTTCACCTGGAGAAAAAGGTGACAAGGGCGCAACCGGAAATACTGGGGCAACTGGTGTTGCGGGGTTATCAGGTGTTGCTGGTGTTCCCGGTGCAACTGGCGCAAAAGGAAATGATGGCGCAGCAGGTGCAATTGGAATGAGTGGAGCTGCGGGTTCAATCGGTTCAGCAGGTCCTGCTGGCGCACCAGGTGCAAATGGATCTGCGGGTTCAGCTGGCCCTGCTGGTACTAATGGTGCTCAAGGCGCGCAAGGTACACAGGGAATTAAAGGCGATACAGGTGTTGCAGGAGCTGTCGGTGCACAAGGCGTGCAAGGGATTCAAGGTAATGCAGGTGCTGCAGGTGGAACTGGTGCTGCAGGTATTTCTGTGTCTAAGTTTGCAAGTGTGCCGAATATTTCGCTTGTAACAGCGACCGATGGCAATTCAAACTCTGGAATTTTCTTCACAGCCGACTCAGACGGCAACTACATATTCGACATTTTGGTAACTGGTGGAATTCAGTTAAATGTTGACTACAAACTAAATGCTGAGATTGTTATCGGTTCGTCAGCGATAATTTCTCAATATGTTATGGCGAGTGATGCAATTACTTTCGCAAATGGATCAGCAGGTCGCCAATACGGATTTCATATTATTGGAGCGGCTGCAGGAGTTGCGACTGGAACAAGTTTTGGCGTTCGGATTTCTATTCAATACGGTGCCGGAACTAGCACTGTATTTTTCAGTGGCCGTGCCCTCATAAACAAGGTCGGATCCATCGGGTAAACAAACTGGAGCGGGTGACCGGGATCGAACCGGCATGGCCAGCTTGGAAGGCTGGGGCTCTACCATTGAGCTACACCCGCAGGTGCTTAGGGGCTAAAGGTACTGGGTCGGTAATCAGAGTACGAAATCTGGTTTAGACTCCTGCTTTGCGCCTCGGGGCGTAGCGTAGTGGCTAGCGCGCCTGCTTTGGGAGCAGGAGATCGGGAGTTCGAATCTCCCCGC
>CAIJHZ010000020.1 GCA_903820565.1 uncultured Actinomycetes bacterium | reverse complement strand
TTTGCTTGTGGTTACTCTGTGTCAGCATTTGTAAAACTTGTACGGCAAAGGTTTCAGCTTTTGAAACTCGTTTGAGAAGTACTCTCCCGGTTCGTTTTTAGTTAATTTCTTAACTAGCGGCAATTCTCTCACTCTTTAATTAAAAAGCAACCCCGCTAGACTGGCGCCATGGGTAAAAGTCGGGCGTTTCTAGCCGTTTTATTGGCTTTTTTCTCAATAAGTGGCGTTTCTTATGCAGCTGAATCGGTTCCTTTGAGTTGTGCAAATAAAAAAGATTATGTCATTCGAATCTCTGCCGTAATTAAAGGCTGCACAAAGACAGAGTATTCATTAGGCCCAGGCGCGATTGCTCATCCATCAATCCGACCAAAAACATTGGATAAACAACTCACATATCGCTTTAAAGCAGCGCAAGCCGCAGCAAAAAAAGATGGGCAAACTTTATACATTGCATCGGGATTTAGAACGTTAGCCCACCAAGATGAGTTATTTTCGGAAGCAATAGAAAAGTACGGAACTGCAGCACTAGCAGGCAAATGGGTTGCACCACCACTTCTTTCACATCATCCATGGGGAATTGCAATTGATGTTAATTATCCAAATGATCCTAAAGGAGCTGGTTGGTTGGAACAAAACGGATCAAAGTTTGGACTATGCCGAATTTACAAAAATGAATGGTGGCATTTTGAACCAGCTATAGCTCCCGGTGCTATCTGTCCTGCATTAGTTAAAGATGCAACTTTCACTGTTGATTAACGAAGGAATAAGGCGCGCAGTCTTCGCGATGTAACGAAAAGCCCAGCTGAAATCATCAGGATGAAGTATGCAATGTGTACTAGTACACCAGAATTAATTTCTCCAAACCAGAACGCCCGCACTAATTCAATCCCGTGCCACAGCGGTAAAGCCATAATGACCTTTTCTAACCAATCTGGATAGACAGAGATTGGATAAAGCGAACCTGAGAACAAGGTCATTGGAAGTAAAATGATATTAATGAAGCCCATCTGTTGGTACGTCTTGAAATAAGAAGTAATAGCCATACCGAAGGAAGCAAAACCAAATGCCACTAATGAGGCTGCAGGGATCGCCAGCAATGCCCAGAAACTTGGAGTGATTCCAAGCACCGAAACAACAGTCAAGAAGCCAAGTGAGTACACCAAGCCACGGATTAGCGCCCAACTAATTTCGCCAAGTGCAATATCCATAGGCCCTAAAGGCGTTGAGAGCATTGTCTTATAAAGCTTGGATTCATTGAGTTTCCAGAAGACATTCCAGGTCGAATCGTAAATCGCACCATTCATCGCGCTATTTGCGAGCAAACCAGGTGCAATAAAAGCTGTGTAATCAATTGTTGTATTGCCGATGGTTACATCCCCTACAAGATTACCCATGCCGTATCCAAAAGCCAGCAGAAAAAGAACAGGTTCGGCAAAACCGGTAACAACTGGAATCCATGTTGACGATCTAAATGCTAACCAACCACGTTCTAGTAACACATGAGGACGCCCGGCATACATGGCGCTCGACTTGTTTTTCATTGCAATGATAACAGCGGCGCTCACTTTGCTAACCTCCGCTCGAATTGGCTCATGGCAAGAGTGATTCCAAGAATTACTAAGGTCGATAGATACGTTATGTGTACGCCAACCATCAGAGCGCTGAGGCCATAATCAAAAGCTGCTTCACGTCCAAGTTCTGTTGCATGCCACAATGGAGAAACCCAACCAATTGGTTGAAGATATATGGGCATCGAAGAAAGCGGAAAGAATGTTCCGGAGAATAAAAACATCGGCATAATTACGAGCCGACCAAGAATATTAAAGAATTGGTCATCTTTTTCTATCTTTGCCGCAGCGTACAAAATTATTGCACCAAAAGCTCCACCACCCAGTACTGCGACCGGGATCAGCAAAGCACTTAAACCAAACTCCACAACATTAAATGCGATGAGCAAGGTGTAATAGATTGAAACGCTAGAGATTGCACGACAAAGAGCTGAGAGGTAAACACCCAAGGCAATCTGGCGCCCAGTAATTGGCGTAGCATTTTGCGCAAAGAAAAGTTTGCGCCACTTAAATCCTTCAATAGTCGGAAAAACAGTTTCATCCATTACTGCTGCAATTGCAGAACTAGCTAAAAGCGCTGGTGCGATAAAGGCAATGTATTTAATGCCGCTTGTTCCGCTTGTTCCAGAGCCTTTTTCAACAAGTACACCAATACCAATACCCACGGCAATCAAGTAAAACAAGGGATTTCCGATATCTACGGCGGCAATAATTACCTTCCACTTGGACATAGATTTCAAACGAGCCGCTGCTATGTATAAAGCACCAAATCGTTCAATCCGTGAAACATCAATACCTGTGTTCATTCAATCAAAGTTCTTCCGGTCAAGCGTAAGAAAACATCTTCTAGTGAAGATCGGCGAACCAAAGATGTTGTTGGGTGCAAGTTGGCAGCAGCAATCCGTTCCAGAAGTTTTTCGCCATCTTCGGTGTACATCAATAATCGGTCCGGCAAAGTTTCCATACGTTCACACATTTGCGCTAATTGCGGAGCAACTTGCTTATTGCGATCACTACCAAAACGAACTTCGAGTACTTCTTTGCTCGAATACTCTTTAATCAATCCTTGTGGAGACCCTTCAGCCATAATCGCGCCTTTGTCCATAACAACAAGTCGGTCACACAACTGTTCTGCTTCATCCATAAAGTGAGTTGTCAGAACAAGAGTTACACCTTGTTCCTTAAGACGGAATAAGCGATCCCACAAGATATGGCGAGCTTGTGGATCAAGTCCTGTCGTTGGTTCATCTAATAACAAAATATCTGGTTCGCTAACAAGCCCACGAGCGATTGTTAAGCGACGCTTCATTCCGCCACTGAGTGCTTCTACTTTTACATCACGCTTTTCCTCAAGCTGGGCGAACTCAAGTAATTCTTCAATCTTTCCATTAATGAATTTTTTGGAAAGACCAAAATAACGTCCATAGATGAATAAATTTTCACTGACAGTTAACTCGCCATCCAAATTATCCTGTTGTGGCACAACACCTAAGTGCGCACGGACAAGTGGGCCAAACTTTTCAGGGTCTTTATCCAGAATTTCGACGGTGCCTGATGTGCGAGTTGAAGTAGCGGACAATATGCGCATAGTGGTTGATTTACCGGCGCCGTTGGGACCCAATAATCCGAAGGACTCACCCTTGGCCACATCAAAATTAATGCCGTCTACAGCGGTGAAATCATCAAATTTCTTGGTCAACCCACGTACAGAAATGAGTGGTTTGGACATTCTTCTATCCTACCTGAGTATTGTTTACCCACGTGCGATTCATAAATGAACCTACCCACGACCTCACCTATGACGATGTTTTCATGGTGCCAAGCCGTTCCGAACTTTCATCACGAATGGATGTCGATCTTTCATCAATAGATGGGACCGGAACAACAATCCCGTTAGTCGTTGCAAACATGACAGCTATTGCTGGGCGTCGTATGGCCGAAACAATGGCTCGACGTGGTGGGCTAACTGTTATCCCACAAGATATTCCACATGCTGTTGTTGATTCTGTCATTACATGGGTGAAAGAACGTCACCCCTTCTTTGATACACCAATTACTTTGTCACCCCAATCAACTGTTGCCGACGCAGTTAGCTTGTTACATAAGCGCGCGCACGGAGCAGTTGTGATTGTTGAAGGCGGCAAACCCGTAGGAATAATTACTGAAGATGATTGCAAGAGCGTGGATCGTTTTACCCAATTGCACCAAGTGATGAGTAAAGATTTAACAACAATGCCAGACACACTAGGTGCTCGCGAAGCATTTGATTTCTTAAACCAACACCGACATAAACTAGCGCCAGTTGTTGCAAGCAACGGAGATCTCGTTGGAATCATGACTCGCTTAGGTGCTCTTCGTGGGACGTTGTATACACCGGCACTTGATGCACACGGAAAGTTGCGTGTTGCAGCAGCTGTTGGAATCAATGGCGATGTCGCAGCAAAGGCAGCAGCTTTAATTGCATCTGGAGCGGATGTGTTAGTTGTAGATACAGCACATGGTCACCAAAAGAAAATGTTGGAAGCATTGGCAGCGATACGTACCGTAAATCCAACGATTCCTATCGTTGCCGGCAATGTAGTTACAGCACAAGGTGCGCATGATTTAGTACAAGCTGGTGCGAACATCATCAAAGTTGGTGTTGGTCCAGGTGCGATGTGCACAACCCGCATGCAAACAGGTGTGGGACGCCCACAATTTTCAGCGGTCCTTGAATGTGCAACAGAGACTAAAAAGCTTGGTGCACATGTGTGGGCCGACGGGGGAGTTCGTCATCCGCGCGATGTCGCACTGGCGTTAGCAGCAGGTGCATCGCAGGTAATGATCGGTTCCTGGTTTGCAGGTACATATGAATCTCCTGGGGATCTACAAAGTGATGCAAATGGTCGACTCTTTAAAGAATCTTTTGGAATGGCGTCTGCTCGCGCAGTTGCAGCTCGAACTTCGCAAGAGGATGCATTTGATCGCGCTCGCAAAGCGTTGTTCGAAGAAGGTATTTCAACATCTCGAATGTATTTAAACCCTGCCCGTCCTGGTGTGGAAGATTTGTTGGATGAAATCATTGCTGGAGTTCGTTCATCATTTACTTATGCGGGTGCAAAGAACATCGAAGAGTTCGAAGAGCGTGCAACTGTTGGCGTTCAATCATCAGCAGGTTACGCTGAGGGACGACCACTACATTCTTCTTGGAGCAATTAACACACATGGAAAAACCAACAATCATCCTTGCTACTAGCAATGGAGTTGGAATGGGTCACCTCGCACGCGCAAGCGCGGTTGCTCTTGCTCTAAAAGAGGTGGCGAATCCAATTATTGTTTCAATGGCAGGTGGAATCGCAGAGGTTCCAGCATTCATGGGGATCCGTTGTGAATATATTCCGGGCAGAGATCGCATGTGGATGAGCCGTGAAAAGTGGGATGTTTATTTACGAGATCGATTACTAGCGTTGGTTGAAGAAACCGGCGCAAAAGTGTTGTCATTTGATGGCGTTGTTCCTTATCCAGGGGTTATTGCAACTAAGAATGCAAACCCACAATTAAAGTTGGTGTGGGTACGTCGCGGATTGTGGCAAAAGAAACCACAGCGCTTCATTTTAGGTTTGCAATCAAAGATGATGGATAAAATCATTGAACCTGGTGATATTGCTCGCGCTTACGATTTTGGCCCAACTGCACAGCGCAAAGACTCTGTTTTAACTGCTCCTGTTTCGCTATTTCGCACAGAGGATGCAATGTCACGTGATGATGCTCGACGAGCATTAGGGCTAGACCTAAATCGCCCAACTGCACTTGTCCAACTAGGCACAGGCGATAGCGATGTCAATGAAAAGATGACAGCTGCGCTAGCCGGATTACTTGGTTGGAAAGATCTGCAAGTTATCTTGACTAAAGCACCAGTGGATAAAGATGGTAATTCACTGGCACCAGAAGGTCTTGATCTAAAGGTTGTTCGCTACTTTCCTCTAGCTAAGGTTTTACATGCTTTTGATGCCGGCATTTGCGCAACTGGCTATAACGGTGTCCATGAGTTATTACCCGCCCAAGTACCTACTGTTTTTGTCTCAAATATTCGCGGAACAGATGACCAAGAAGCCAGAGCTAAGTGGTGCAATGACTTCGGTTTTGCACTCCGCGCAGATCAAGCAGATCTTTCTGACATTACAGAAAAAGTAAGAATGCTTCAGGATCCAACGGTGCGCAAAGGGCTATCAGACAAATGCGCAGGACTACCAAAGACAACTGGTGGACAAGAGATCGCTGCAATGTTGTATGAACTTGCGATCGCGCAGAAACCAGCGCGTGCAAAAACATTTACCTTCACTCGTTTAATGGTTCAAGATCACATCAATCGTGGATTGCGCCATGTAGCAAACCTAGGATTGCGACGAGTTGCGCTGGTATATCGATTCTTAAATCCACACATCAAAGTACAGGAAATTGATCAGGCTCCACCTGTATTTGGAAGTCACACTACTGCTGCAGAGTTACACCCACTCATTAAATCAGCTGTTAGGTACGAACATCTGATTGAAGGCGCATCTGAGAATTACAGAAAGCGGCGGGAAGAGATAGCTTTTGCCGCCTATGGAAAAGAAATGATTGTGACGAAAACACAATGAACTTTCGCTCGTGGATCAAAAAAACCCGCGTCGGACGGATTGTGTGGCGCGTTGTTATTGGAATTATCGGCGGCGGAGTAACTGTTGCGGGTGGCGTAGCACTTATTGGTCCCGGCCCCGGAGTACTAATTGTTTTAGCTGGTTTAGGTATTTTGGCAACTGAGTTTGCCTGGGCTGGCGAAGTCATGATGCATACCAAGCGAATTGCAGCAAAAGCAGCAGAGCGCACAGGCATGAAGCCGTGGGTTAAATACTTTTTGATTTCTGGCGGCGCAGTTGTGTCAATTATTACAATTTATGTTTTTTATGGACGTTAAGTTATAGATCTCGAAATGCATTGACCGTGTATCTCTAATACAATACGCGGATGACTAGAGCAGATACTTCAGTAGAAATTCATGATTTGATTGCAGAACGTAGAAGCCCACGTTCACTAGATGCAAGTGCAACAATTGAAAACGATGACTTACGTGCCTTACTGGAGGCTGCGCGCTGGGCTCCATCTGCAAATAATCTACAACCATGGCGTTTAATCGCAGGCAAGAGAGATGATTCAAACTTTACAGCTCTGCTTGAGTGTCTAGTCCCTTTCAACCAAAGCTGGTCAAAGCGGGCAGCAGCCTTTATTGCAATTGCTGGCACACCAGCACAAACTGACGGCACTGCAATTCCGACCTTTATGTATGACTGTGGCTTAGCCGCAGCGCAATTAACAATCGAAGCTCATCATCGCGGTTATGTTGTTCATCAGATGGCCGGCTTTGATCATGAAAAAGCGTCACCTTTATTTGATGGCGCGGTACCAATCGTGATTATGGCAATTGGCAAACAAGCGCCTGCAGATCAACTGGAAGGCCCTGCTTTTGACCGTGAAGTTGCGCCACGTACACGTAAAGATCTTTCAGAAATCGTACTTAAAGGTTTACCTGACTAGAAACTAGATCGGATCTCCCAAAGATCTGGAAATGTTGGATTAAACAACGTGCTGCTTAAGTAGGCAACTCCACTTGAACCGCCCGTACCAATTTTGTGCCCAATGGTTCTTTCAACCATTTTCACGTGTCGATAACGCCATTCCTGCAGTCCCTCATCGATATCTACTAAACGCTCGCACACCATTGCAGATTCCGGATCATTACGGTGTACTTGTAGCAACACTTCTTGAACGGCTGAATTTGCACTGTAAGAAGTTGATTTATCGCGTTTCAAAATATCTTGAGGAATTGAGTGTCCACGCTTTGAAATATAAACAAGGGCGGAATCCCAGACACTATTACGAGCTGTGATTTCCTTAATCTGCTCTTGAATATCTAATGGTAAGTGTCCTGCCATTTTGCTGTCGCGACGACCAAGTAGCGCTTCAACCATTCTGAATTGTGCGGACTGAAATCCACTAGATGATGAAAGATAGGAACGGAAAGCATTGAATTGCAGAGGCGTCATTGTTTCTAAGATGTCGATTTGAGTGACACAGACTTTAAGAATTGTCCGGATGCGCCCCAAGATCGCTAATGAATAATGTGAATCACCAGATTCCATTGCTCGTTGTGCTTCTTTGAACTCGTGAATTAATTGTTTAAACCATAGTTCGTAGGTTTGGTGGATGATGATAAAAAGCATCTCATCATGTTCTGGGCCAGTAGAAAGTGGGCGCTGGAGTTTTAGAAGCTCATCAACGGCCAAATACGATGTGTAGGTAAGCGCGGAATCAAAGTTGTCGCTCATGTGACGCGAGACCCACCTTCTTGTACCTCTTTATAGCGGCCAGATGCCACTAAGTCACGCATACGTTCAAACCCATCCCAGACTTCAACAAATGAAGTCGGAAGCGGAGAAATCGCTAAACGGATTGAATTAGGTGTTCTGTAATCAGGAATAACATTTGACATAGTGCGCAATGCAACGCAAATTTGTGCCGCATCTGGATGAACAAGTGAAATATGCCCACCACGCTCTTTTGCATCACGTGAAGTGTTTAATTCGATTCCAAGAGGTGCTAACCAGGCGTCATATAACTCAATCATCATCTGTGTTCCAATCGCAGCTTTATGTGCAATTGCATCAATACCAGCTTCTTTGATCATGGAAAAAGCAGTCTGCACACAACGGATACCCATTAAAGATGGGCTCGCAATTTGAAAACCTCTAATTGTTTGTGAGCGTTCAAATACAGCTCCCATTTCAAACTGAGCATCTTGTGCGAACCAACCTTGAATCGGAACCTGTAATTCTTTTTGTACACGTTTAGAGACATACAACCAAGCAGGTGAACCTGGTCCAGAGTTTCCGTATTTGTAAGTGCAACCGACACAGAGATCAACTCCGTTTGCATCCAGATTTAACTCGATTGCACCAACAGCATGACTTGCATCCCAAACAAGTAACGCACCAATTGCACGCACTTGATCAGTAATCGATTTTAAATCAGTGCGTGCTCCTGATCGGTACTGAATTACTTCCAGTGTCACGAGAGCAACATCATCATTGAGATACGGCGCTAGGACTTCAGTTGTAATTCTTTCGAACTTTGCGACTGCAGGATCCTCGTTGTTGATGATGACAAGATTTAAATCAAACTGTTTTGCAATTCCATCAAGTATGTATCTATCTGTTGGAAAGTTGGCTGCATCGGTAATAATGGTTTTTCTACCAGGCCGTGCATGAATTGCAGCCAGACACAATTGATAGAAATTAACTGAGGTTGTGTCACAGACCAATACTTGGCCAGGTGCTGCACCAAGCGCAGCTTCGCCTAATAAATCTCCTGTTGGTTGGGCTTCATCAACCCAATGGCTCCAGCCAGTAACAACTTCAGGGCCCCACTCATGCGTCATGAAATCTGTAATTGCAGTAACGGTTGCCTTTGGTAAGCGCCCTAAAGAATTGCCATCCAAATAACACATTTCAGGGTCTGAAATCACAAATTGAGATTTGAAATGGGCTAGCGGATCGCTTTTATCTAGTTCCAGAGCGTATTCGCGGTCAGTTACCTTCATGAGGGAAAGGTACGCTCTCCTACCGTGGCGCGCAATGTTGTAAACATCGAAGATGTCTCTAAAGCCTTTGATATCAAAGAGCTCTTAGTAGGCGTCTCACTTGG
>CAIJHZ010000019.1 GCA_903820565.1 uncultured Actinomycetes bacterium | reverse complement strand
GTTTCATTGGTGTGTTCGGAATATCCAAAGAGTTCGATTTTGTCAGCAACTGAGCGTGAAAACATATCGCCAAGTGCTGGAGCAAATGTTGAAAATACTTCTGGGCCGGTTGGAACATGCTCTGCTGACCAATTGCCGATAGAAACATCAGTAGCAAGAGGGGAGTAGTCATCAGCTGGACCTGCAGCTTTTGCTGCAGCGATTGCTTCTTCTAGCAGTGCTGGAATGTCAGCAAGTGAAATGTCTGTCAGAGTTACACCGCCAGATGCCATTCCACCATTGACTGCAACAAAAGCAACGATCGTAACGCTACGTTCTTGAATAACACCGTTAGTTGTTAGTGAGCTACCAGCCCACCGAAGATTTGCTTGAGTCTTATCTTTGACTACAACAATGCAATCATCGCATGTTGCAGCAGCGGTAATCTTTTCAATCAGATCTTGAGCAGAAATCATTTTCCAGCCTCCGCAACAGTGTTTAGAATATTTACCTTGTCAAAGATTGCCGCTGGGCAACCATGACTTACCGCTGCAATCTGACCCGGTTGAGCTTTACCGCAATTAAATGCACCACCAAGAACATAGGTCGAAGGCCCGCCAACGACCTTCATGGATCTCCAGAAATCAGTTGTAGTTGCTTGATATGCAACATCTTTTAATTGACCAACAATTTTTCCGTTCTTAACGCGGTGGAACTGTTGACCAGTAAATTGGAAGTTATAGCGCTGCATGTCGATTGACCACGACTTGTCACCCTTGATGATGATTCCATCTTCCATCGATGCAACCATCTCGTCATAGGTTGGACCAGTTGGGTTTGGTTGCAAAGAAACATTGGGCATGCGCTGAATTGGAACGTGTGCAGGAGAGTCGGCATATGCGCATCCATTGCTACGGTCACGATTAACGCGAGCAGCAATACGGCGATCTAGTTGATAACCCACGAGAAGACCATCTTTAATGATGTCCCAACGCTGGGCTGCCACACCTTCATCATCAAAGCCAACGGTGCTTAGACCGTGAGAAGTACTGCGATCTCCGGTTATATTCATTAACTTCGAACCATATTGAAGAGTATTTAACTTATCTGGCGTTGCAAAGGATGTCCCAGCGTAGTTAGCCTCATAACCAATTGCACGATCTAATTCAGTTGCATGGCCAATTGATTCGTGAATAGTTAGCCACAAATTAGATGGGTGCACTAAAACGTCATAGCGACCAGGTTCAACTGAAGGGGCTGCAACTTTTTCAGCTAACAAGGTTGGAAGTTCAGCAATCTCTGCATCCCAATCCCAATGATCATTGCCCATCCACTCCCAGCCAAAGCCTGCGGGTTGTGCCAATGTGCGCATTGCTTCAAAACCATGTGAACCAATTGAGATAGCTTCGATTTGAGTCTGAAGTCGCACGCGCTGCTGTGTGGTGCTGGTGCCGTAAGAATCTGCATAATGCTTTTGTTCTTTAACAAACATAGTTTGAGCAGATGTGTGATTAACGCCAGCACTCTTGAGCAAACGATTACTCAGATCTGCCAAGCGATCCTTCTTCTCTGAATCAGAAACCGTAAATGGATCAATTTCATAATCTGATACCCAGGTCTGATTCGCGTACACCGGCTCTGTAACGAGCGAAACTAATTCTGTTGATAAAGGCTTTGATGTCTTAGCCATCGCAACGGCAGTTAAGGCTAACTTCTTTGCGACATCAACTGAGATCTCAGGGGATGAAGCAAAGCCCCACGCGCCGTTAACTATGACTCGCACACCAACTCCTGCGATTGATTCATCACTTTGAGTCTCTGGGCGTGCATCGCGCAAAGAGAGCAATCCAGTGCGTGTGTGCTCGATGCGCACATCAACGTGTGAAGCGCCAGCATCTTTGGCTGTGCTTATTGCGGCATCACTAACTGCTGCTAGTGGAAGGGCGAGAAAATCTGCATCAACGGTTTTATTCACCCCCGAACCCTAATTCAAACCTTGGAATTGGGCTAGTAGTTATCTAGTTTTACCCCAAATAATTGAAATTACCTCAATGAGGTACTTGGGAGTTGGAGTTATGGCAGACTTTTCGACATGACTACAGTCCTTCTCACCGGCGCAAGCGGGTACATCGGTAAACACATAACACTTCAATTATTGAATCAGGGTTACACAGTAAGAGCCTCGGTACGCAAGCTTTCCAAATCTGCTGAGGTACTAGATGCGGTATCTCCTCATCTTGTGGAATCAAGTAACTTGGATTCACGTCTTACATTTGTAGAGCTAGATCTAGATAAGGACGATGGTTGGAGTGAGGCTCTCAATGGGATCGATGTACTCCTCCACACCGCTTCGCCATTTCCTCTTGCCTCACCAAAAGATGAGGATGATTTAATTCGTCCTGCGGTTGAGGGAACTCTAAGAGCTTTAAGAGCTGCGAAGAATTCAGGCGTCAAGCGCGTGATTCTTACATCCTCAGTTGCTGCAATCTATGGCCGTGAATTACCTACAGGAGTTGAGTCATATGACGAAACAATGTGGACTGATATTGAACATCCTGTTGGTAGCGTCGCCTATACAAAGTCAAAGACTCTGGCCGAACAGGCTGCGTGGAATTTTGTGGAGAAGGAAGCGCCTGAAATTGCGCTTACGACAATCAATCCGGTTTTGGTTCTGGGCGCACCGCTAGATAAGAATTTTGGTTCTTCAATTTCTCTAGTCGAACGAATCCTTAATGGCAAGGATCCCATGTTGCCAGATCTTAAGTTTGCAATTGTTGATGTACGAGATGTTGCCACAATGCATGTAGCTGCAATTAAAAACGAATCAACAAAAGGTGAACGAATTATTGCTTCGTCCAGCACAAAATCATTCATTGAGATTGCCCAGCTTTTGAAAGCTAGTTACCCAAAGAGCAAGGTTAAGTCTGCAAAAGCGCCAACTTTTGTTATACGCCTATTGTCATTATTTGACGGTTCTATCAAACCGATTTTGCCTCAACTAGGTAAGCCAATGACAGTTAGCAGTGCTAAAGCTAAGCAACTGCTAGGTATCAACTTCATCCCAACTGATGTAGCTATTCGAGAGTCTGCGGATTATTTGATCAAAAATGGCTTCATAAAGGGTTAATTGTCGATTATTGTTAATCCATGAAGTTTGTAATTTCTGTGATTGATGACCTCCAGAATCCTGGCACCGCTGCCGAGATGCTCGAAATAGATAAGTTCAATGATTCTTTGCGAGCAAATGGTCAGTGGATCTTTGCTTGGGGACTACAGCCGCCAGAGACTGCAACGGTGATTGATAACAGAAATGATGCAAACATCAGCACAGGAAAACCCTTGTTTGATGCACGCGAGAATTTCAGTGGATTGTGGTTAATTGAAGCTGAGAGCGCAGATGTTGCTGAAAGGTTGGCGCATTTGGCTTCGAAAGCATGTAATCGAAAGGTTGAACTACGCCCAATGCATTGAGCATGAGTGCTCAACGCGCTAAAGAGTTAGCAACCATAAAGAAGAAAATCTCAAGAATAGATCACGCTTTTGTACCAGCAATTAAGAATCTTGAGCCATGCACTTTTGGATTGGATAAACCGAAGGTATCTCAGTATCAATCACTAATGCCTGCAGTTATCGCACAACAAGTAAGCACTGCTGCAGCACAGACAAT
>CAIJHZ010000018.1 GCA_903820565.1 uncultured Actinomycetes bacterium | reverse complement strand
TACAGACTTGAATAGGGCAAGACCCTTAGTTACATCTGAAAGATTCTTTTCTCCACCGTTACCGATGCTTGCTGCCAAAACTGACATGAATGCCTGGTTTGATGAAGTTGGGTCTCCAGTGATACCTACAAAGCCCTTGTATTCAGGTTTTGTGAAGTCTGCTGCCTTTGTTGGCACTGATGGAAGAGTTGTGTTGTAAACAATCGCAAGCTTTCCACCGTAGTTTCCGTACCAAAGTCCGCTTGGATCCTTTGCAGCCTTTGGAATATCGTTCCAGTTGATTACTTGGTAAGGAGAAGACAAAGGTGCCCCTCCTGGAGGAGTCAACTGTGCAACTACTAGAGGTCCAATATCGATTGAATCTGGTTGCTTTGACTTAGGTGCTGTCTTCATTGTGTCGATCTCGTACTGTGATGATCCATCTGGATTGTCAACAGTGATCTTTACGCCGAAAGCCTTCTCGTATGCATCAAATGCTGCACCGTAGTTTGCCCAGTCGCGTGGTGTTGTGATGAGAGCAAGCTTGCCCTCTTTCTTAGCTGCCTTGATTAGGTTGTCTAATCCGCCCGCTTCTTTAACATTCTTTGCCTTACAGATATCTACTGCTGCTGTAGCTGGTGTTGCAATTGCAACGATTCCAACTGCAAGCGCTGCAGCAGTTGCTGCAGCTACTAAACGCTTTGCGCGCATATGTGGGATCCCTTCCTAAGGATTGTGAACGCACTCTTTACCTAGAAAAGAAACAATCGGTGTTATGAAGGTGTCGGAGTAAAGTCATGAGGGTGAACACTCATGAAAAACTCAGGGTTAAATAAGTGACTTTAAATCGGCTACAGAGTTAATAACAGATGTCGCACCAGCATCATGCAGTGTGCGTTCATCATGCGCACCTGTTAAAACTCCAATTGTCTGTCCTGCACCAAATGCGACAGCAGACTGCATATCCGCTGCGGTGTCACCGCACACAATTACGTTGGCGGGATTTGTAATTCCTAGTACTTCTACCGCCATGTTAAGCATGTCAGGGTGTGGGCGACCACGACCTGCTTCACTTGGAGTTACAGAAAGATCAATTAAATCTTTCCACCCTAATTGATGAATCAGAGTGTCCAAAGTTGATCGACTAAACCCAGTTGTTAGTGCAATTGCAATACCTTTGGATCGTAGGTGCTTAAACAAATCTTCAGCTCCTGCAATTGGCACAGCCCCAACTTCTGCAATCTCGCTGACATATGACTCTTCAAAAGCAACATTTGCTGTGTGTGCTTTTTCGGCATCCCCTAATAACTCTGTGAACACATGAATTTTTGATTGGCCCATGGTGTCTAGCGCGTACTGAGTCCATTCAGCGCCATGTGTGGGCCACAATTCAGGCTGTGTCGCTTCAAATGCATTCTTGAATGCGGAGATCACGAGCCCATTATCATTTAGAACAGTTCCTGCGACATCAAAAGCAACCATTTCTACGCTCATTACAGCTCCTTTAGTGTCTCTTCGGCAATTGCCGGAGCCAGGGTATTTCCTCGGCCTCCGGGTCCAGTTACTGAAATGATGTTGTGTGCCATGTGGCGACGATCGCAAACAGCACCATCTGTGCGCTGGCTATAAACACCATCCCAGCGATTAACAATTGGTGGCAGTTTCTTCCCTAACAAATTGCTGGCAACTTCATGGAGGTATGTGTATGGATCCTCATCTAATTTAAATTCAAATGGCTCTGCGTATTCATGTGTGTCACCAATAGTCAATGTGCCATCTGCCCGTTGCACCATCAGTAGTTGCATATGGTTAGTTGATGCAATGTGATGTTGTGGTGGCAGATTCTCACGTGTTGGCACTTCATATCCTGGGTAGTACCGCATTGAGTCACCATCGGCAATCGAAGTCGTTAATACTTCATCAAGGGGTGCGGTACTCATCATCTGCAGTCGCACACGGCGAATTGGCGCGGTATCAAACTGTTCTTTAAATAAAGATGTGTGGTCTGCCCCTGGGCAGACAATCGCAACATCACCTTCAAACAATTCACCATTACGAGCAACAACTACCGCTTTACTTCCATCGCTTCTGATATCTACAACATCTAGATTATTTCGCCAAATATAATTCTCATTGCGCAGCAAATACTCTCGCATTGACCGCAATACCGACCCTGGCTCTACCGTTGCATCCAGTGGGCACCACAGCGATGCTAAGTAATTTCCACGCAGCGCTGGGTTAATCTTTTGTGTTTCGTCGCGATCTAGTATTCGCCATTGTCGATCTGGAGCATCCTCTTTCTTTAAACACTCTTCCATAACCGCTATTTCTTCTTTATTAATTGCAAGAGTTAAGGAACCATTTGCACGAAAAAGCATTTCAGGTATTGCGCTATGAATCTCATCCCACAATTGGCGAGCGCGGACGGCTACCTGTAATTCAGCACCACTTTTTCGGCCGCTGACCCAAACCAGGCCAAAGTTTCGAACTGATGCGCTTCTGGCCACATCATCGCGCTCAAGCTGGATGACCTGGTGGCCACCTTTGATCGCCTCAAAGGCATGGGCAGTTCCGATGATGCCACCGCCGATAATCACAATCTTCATGGTGGCCACTGTCCTGTGCTTGGCTGAACAGCGGGTTTATCCCACGCGAAGGTTAGGCAAACTGTCGCGTTCTGTGTTGATTATGTTACTGGTGGGTAGCACAATTACCCCATGAGCCATTACACAGCCAACCTACGTGACATTGAATTCTGCCTCTTTGACCTATTAGGTCGCGACAAAGTTATGGGTAGTAATCCATACGGAGAAGTTGATCGCGACACTGCAATAGGAATGCTGGAAGAGGTAAAACGGATGTGTGAAAACGATCTTGCTGCATCTTTTGTTGAAGGCGATCGCGTTGGTGCGATTTTAAATAAAGAAACTGGCAACGTAACTTTGCCGGAAAGTTTTAAGAAGTCATACAAAGCATATGTTGATGGCGAGTGGTGGCGTGTTGATGCACCAGTAGATCTTGGCGGAATGAAGATTCCTCCATCTGTTCGTTGGGCAATTGCAGAAATGGTGTTGGGTTCAAACCCTGCAATTCATATCTATGCATCTGGTTATGCCTTTGCACAGGTTGCATATGTTCTTGGAACAGATGAGCAAAAGAAGATTGCAAAGCACATGGTTGAAAAGCACTGGGGTGCAACGATGCAGCTAACAGAACCTGATGCAGGTTCTGATGTTGGTGCAGGT
>CAIJHZ010000017.1 GCA_903820565.1 uncultured Actinomycetes bacterium | reverse complement strand
ATACTTCCACTAGATGGTGGACACATGGCGGTTGCAATTGCTGATGAGATCCGTGCCTTCTTTGCTCGTTTGCGCGGCCGTCCACGACCAGCCCCAATTGATGTGACCGTGCTAACTCCAATAACAATGGTGGTTTTTGTCGTTCTTGCCTGCTTGACATTACTTTTGTTGGTTGCTGATGTCATTAATCCTGTGACCCTCAACCTCTGATTCGGCGGTTTTTGCCTGAGTAGTGCAGAATAAAGCCATGGTTGATCTCGGAATTCCAAGCGCACCACCTCCAACGCTGCACCCTCGTCGCAAGACTCGTCAGCTCAAAGTTGGTTCAGTTGGTGTTGGTAGCGATTCTCCGGTTTCAGTTCAATCGATGTGTACAACTCTTACAGCTGATGTGAATGCAACGTTGCAGCAGATTGCAGAGCTAACAGCATCTGGTTGCCAAATTGTTCGGGTTGCTGTGCCGAGTCAAGATGATGCTGATGCACTGGCTCAGATTGCTAAAAAATCTCAGATTCCAGTAATCGCAGATATTCACTTTCAACCTAAATACATCTTTGCCGCTATTGATGCGGGTTGCGCTGCAGTACGTGTTAACCCTGGAAATATTAAACAATTTGATGACAAGGTTAAAGAAGTTGCAAAGGCTGCGGGAGATGCCGGCATTCCAATTCGTATCGGTGTCAATGCAGGTTCATTAGATCCACGTTTGCTTGCAAAGTACGGGAAAGCAACACCTGAAGCTTTGGCTGAATCCGCTTTGTGGGAAGCATCATTATTTGAAGAACATGGTTTCTCGGATATTAAAATTTCTGTAAAACATCATGATCCAGTAACAATGGTTAACGCATATCGAATTCTTGCTGCTAAATGTGATTACCCATTACACCTAGGTGTGACTGAGGCAGGCCCAATTTTTCAAGGCACAATTAAATCTGCAACCGCTTTTGGAATTTTGCTAGCTGAAGGCATTGGCGACACGATCCGAGTTTCTTTATCTGCGCCTCCTGTGGAAGAAGTAAAAGTTGGAATTTCAATCCTTGAATCTCTGAATCTTCGTCAGCGCAAACTTGAAATCGTTTCATGCCCTTCATGTGGTCGCGCACAAGTTGATGTCTACACATTGGCTGAAAAAGTTCAGGCTGGTTTAGAAGGAATGACTGTTCCTTTGCGTGTTGCGGTTATGGGCTGTGTCGTTAATGGTCCAGGCGAAGCTCGTGAAGCAGATCTTGGCGTCGCATCTGGAAACGGTAAAGGTCAGATATTTGTAAAGGGTCAGGTCATTAAAACTGTTCCAGAAGCGCAAATTGTGGAAACTCTTATCGAAGAAGCGATGCGTTTAGCAGAAGAAATGGAAGCCGCCGGAGTTGCTTCAGGGCAACCTTCAGTTGATGTTCGATAAGGTTTGCCCATGTTGAAAATGTCTACGCTATTTTTGCGTACTCTTCGCGACGACCCTGCAGATGCTGAAGTTGCAAGCCATAAGCTATTAGTTCGCGCTGGCTATGTCCGCAGAATTGCGGCAGGCATTTATTCATGGCTTCCACTTGGAGTTATCACACTTCGAAACGTTGAACGGGTTATACGTGAAGAGATGGATAACGCGGGTTTTCAAGAGGTTAATTTTCCAGCATTACTTCCGCGTGAAGCATACGAAACCACTAATCGCTGGGAAGAGTACGGCCCATCCCTATTTCGTTTGCAGGATCGCAAAGGTGGAGATTACCTACTAGGCCCTACACACGAAGAGATGTTTACCTTGATGGTTAAAGGGGAGTACTCATCGTATAAAGATTTGCCACTAAGTATTTATCAGATTCAAACAAAGTTCCGCGATGAAGCACGCCCTCGCAGCGGAATCATCCGCGGTCGCGAATTTGTCATGAAGGATTCGTACTCATTTGATATAGATGATGCTGGTCTTGAAGTGTCATACCAAAACCATCGTCAGGCATATGTAAAAACATTTGATCGTCTTGGAATGAAGTACAACATCGTTAAAGCTGTATCTGGCGCAATGGGTGGATCAAAGTCCGAAGAGTTCTTAGCTCCTTGCTCAACCGGAGAAGATACTTATGTTTTATGCCCTAAATGTGGATTTGCAGCAAATGTTGAAGCGATGGTTACAAAGGTAGATGCCGAAGACTTTTCACAAACATCAGCTCTCGAAGATTTTGATTCACCTAATACGCCAACTATTGATTCGCTAGTTGAGTTGCTCAATGCAAAGTTTGGTGGGGGATTTACCGGCGCTAGCACATTGAAAAATGTAATGCTGATGGCAGATAACAAAGCGGTATGCGTTTTGGTACCAGGTGATCGCGAAGTAGATCTAAAACGTTTCCAAGAAAACCTTGGTGGAATTCATGAACTCCGTGTTTTTGAAGATGCAGATTTTGCAAAGTTTCCGGGACTAGTTAAGGGTTACATAGGTCCTCAGGATGCAAAGAAATCTGGAATAACTGTTTATGCAGATCCGCGAGTAGCTCCCGGAACTTCATGGGTAACAGGTGCAAATAAAAAGGATCGCCATGCACGAAATGTTGTCAATGGCCGCGACTTCACTCCCGATGCATATGTAGAAGCTGCCGAAGTGCGCGCAGGAGATGCATGTCCAGAGTGTGCAACTCCAATTGTTATTGATCGCGCAATCGAGATTGGTCATATCTTCCAACTTGGACGCAAATATGCAGAAGCCCTTAATCTGACAGTGCTTGATCACAATGGAAAATCGCAAATTGTGACCATGGGTTCCTATGGAATCGGAGTAACACGCGCAGTTGCTGCAATCGCAGAACAAACTCATGACGAAATCGGCCTTAACTGGCCCGCCGAATTAGCCCCAGCAAAGGTACACATTGTTGCTGCGGGTAAAGACGATCTGCTATTTGAAACTGCGTTAAAGCTTGGAACAGATCTTGAGACTCATGGAATTTCAGTCATGTTAGATGACCGTCGCGATGCAAGCCCAGGTGTGAAGTTTAAAGATGCCGAGCTAATTGGTAACCCAATTATCGTTGTTGTTGGTAAAGCTTTGGCCGATGGCAATGTCGAAGTTCGTGTTCGTAAGACTGGCGATAAGCAGGACGTTGCACTTGCTAGCGCGGTAACTACGATCGCAGAACTGCTTAAGTAATTGTGTTTCACGATCTAACGATTGCAACAGCACTTTTCCTTCTTGCAGCATCTTTCTTTGCTGGTTTTATAGATTCAATTGCAGGTGGGGGTGGCTTAATTCAGCTCCCGGCCCTATTAATTGGTTTACCTAATTCTGATACCGCCGAAGTACTAGGCACCAATAAGTTGTCATCGATATTTGGAACAACAACAGCTGCTGCTTTATACAGAAAACAGATTAAGCCTGACCCAAAAGTTTTGATTGCAATGGGCCTGCCGGCATTTCTAGGATCGGCTGGGGGAGCTGTGCTTGCTTCAAAGATCCCAACCAGCAGTATGCGGCCGATGGTTTTAGTATTACTTATAGCTGTCGCGATTTATACATGGTTTAAACCAGATTTAGGAAAGTTTGAAAATCTTCGCCATCAACCACGCCGCAGAGTTCAGATTGCTGCCTTTGCGGGGGCGGTAATTGGTTTTTACGATGGAATTCTTGGGCCCGGAACCGGATCTTTCTTAATTTTGATTCTAGTTGCCTCCTTGGGGTATGCATTTATAACCGCATCTGCAATAGCAAAGGTTGTAAATGTCGCAACCAACGTTGGCGCAATTTTGGTTTTCGGGCTCCATGGTGCGGTTATTTGGCAGATTGGCATAATCATGGGAATTGCGAATATTTCTGGCGCCGTCGTTGGGGCTCGATTAGCGATTAAAGGTGGCTCAACATTGGTTCGAAAAGTCTTTTTGCTGGTCACTATTGCGCTAATCGTCAAGGTAGGAATTGCAACCTTTTAATTATTCGAGTTAGAATTGCGGTACAACTTAATAGAAAGAAGAGATTCATGGCCCTTAAAGATTCAATCGCCGATGCAATTCGACCTGCTGTAGAAAACGCGGGCTTCTTTCTAGAAGATGTCTTTACAAGTAATCCTGGTAATCACCGCATCGTTACCTGCATGATCGATGGAGTTGCCCCGCTAAGTCTTGATGAAGTCACTGTTGTAAGCCGTGAAATTTCAGCAATTCTTGATGAATCACCCCTACTAACTGAGGCTTTTACTCTAGAAGTTACTTCACCAGGAATCGAGCGTCCCTTAACTTTGCCTCGCCACTGGACAAAGAATTTGACCAGAATTGTTAAAGCAACACTAAACGATGAGACTGAAGTTTCTGGTCGTCTCACTGAGTTTGATGATGTCAGAGCAATTTTAATTGAGAACATTAAGGGCCGAATGAAGACCCATGAAGTTGCATTTGCAGATATAAAACGAGCCAATGTCGAGATCGAATTTAATCGTAAGGATGAGATCTGATGCATGTAGAGATGTCGGCGTTAGCTGCCCTAACCACCGAAAAAGACATTCATCTTGAGGATCTGATTTATGCGATTGAAGTGGCAGTCCTTGGCGCATATAACCAAACAGAAACCGCTAAGCGTCATGCCAGGGCACATTTAGATCGTGAGACTGGTGAGATAACAATTCTGATTCCTATTTTTGGCGAAGATGGAACCCGCATTAGCGAAGAAGTTGATTCACCTGATGGCTTTTCTCGTGTTGCAACATCTACTGCTCGACAGATCATTAAGTTAAAGATGCGCGAAACCAATGATGCTGAAATTGTTGGAGAGTTCACAGCATCAGTCGGTGATGTTATTTCGGGAGTTGTCCAACAGGGGCGCGATCCCAAGATGATTAACGTTAATCTTGGCCGCGTCGAAGGCCGCATTCCACCACAGGAACAAGTGCCAGGTGAGATCTACAACCACGGTGATCGGATTAAGTGTTTTGTTGTTGAAGTAAAGCAGGGGCTAAAGGGACCAGAAATTATGTTGTCACGTTCTCACCCAGCCCTCGTTAAACAACTATTTGCATTTGAAGTTCCAGAAATTAATGATCGTATTGTGGAAATCATGGCAGTAGCCCGCGAAGCTGGTCACCGCACAAAACTTGCAGTTAAAACACATCGCGCTGGAGTTAGTGCAAAAGGTTCATTAATTGGTCCCATGGGATCTCGCGCACGCGCAGTTATGGATGAACTACACGGAGAAAAAATTGATATCGTCGATTGGTCTGAAGATCCAGCAGAGTTTGTTGCTGCTGCACTTGCTCCTGCAAAGGTCAGTTCAGTTGAAATCACCGATCTTTCAACACGAAGTGCAAAGGTGATAGTTCCGGATTACCAGCTTTCATTGGCCATCGGAAAGGATGGACAGAACGCTCGCCT
>CAIJHZ010000016.1 GCA_903820565.1 uncultured Actinomycetes bacterium | reverse complement strand
CCTACAAAAGGAGAGAAAAGATATGCGCAGTTCAAACCCTGTTCTTGGACGGGCGTTTAATCAGCGTGGATACGCTGCATTTGATCCGAGCACAATTAACTCAGACCCAGCAGCGCTAGAGAATTTGTACAACACACCTGCAGCATCATCGATGCGCACTGGTCGCATGACAATTGATGATGTTGTAGCACGCACTGGAATTTTATTTGCAGTCCTTGTGGCAGTCGGTGCTGCAGCATGGACACTTAATTTGGGTGCAACGGCAATGATGGTTGGCCTCTTTGGTGGTTTAGCTCTTGCCATGGTCAATATTTTTAGCAAGACAGTGAAGCCAGCACTTGCAATGGCATATGCAGCATTTGAAGGACTCGCACTTGGCACGATTTCCCATATCTATAACGATGCGTACCAAGGAATTGTTAGCCAAGCAGTAATCGTAACAATCTGTGCATTTACAGGAATGCTGTTTGCTTATAAGAGCGGACGTATTCGCGTAACTCCAAAGTTCACAAAGGTATTAATGACAGCAATGCTTGGGTACCTGGTACTGGCACTTGTTGGATTTATTGGCTCAATGTTTGGTTCAAGCATTTACAGCACAGGTGGTTTCGGCTTACTTATTGCTGCAGGCGGAATGGTTCTTGCAAGCTTTTTCTTGATTCTCGATTTTGATCAGATTCAAAAGGGCGTAGCTGCAGGATTACCAGAAGCAGAATCATGGCGAGCAGCTTTTGGCTTGATGGTCACAATTGTCTGGCTATATATGGAAGTACTTCGTTTGCTGTCGATCTTGCGTGGCAATGACTAGTAATCGCTAGTTACAGATCCTCATCGATGGGCTTCAGGTTAATTACCTGGGGCCCATCGGTATTTCTAGTCTCTGGAATTTGATAGACCAGCACTAAAGCAATCACAAAGATTGCGGCAGAGAAGCCAAAGGCGGTTCTATATGAGTACGCATCGGAGATCGCGCCAATAACGATTGGCCCGAAGATCATTCCTGCGTCGCCTGCCATTTGGAAAATGGCAATAACTTTGCCGCCCTTTCCTTTGATGATGTCGCCGACAATGCTTGCTGGCGTGGTTGCCAGGAAAGCTCCACCAAAACCTAAAATTGTCATTGACAATAAAAACATAAATGCATTAACTGAAAATGTGAGTACTAAAATTCCGACAAAGACTACGTTTGAGCCGATTATTGCTGCTGCCCGCCGTCCATTTTGATCAGAGAATCGCCCAGCCTTTAAGAGAATTAATCCCTGAACAATGGCAGATACCGCAAAGCCATATCCAACTACCGCTGTTGTCGAATGTAATTTCTCAGTAACAAAAACAGGAAGAATTGATGCTCGCATCCCAAGAAAGACCCAGGTACCGATAAATGCCAAGACAAGTGCGATTCGGTAGGCAGGCATGGCAAGTGCTTCCCGAATTGTGGTTGCTGATTCTGCTGAATCGCTTACTTTTTTGGCACCGATTGAATCTCCCTTTAAGAAGAAGAGTGCAACTACACCTGAACAAAATAACAAAACTGAGTAGACAAAAAATGGAGCCCGCAAGGAAATGACAGATAACAAACCACCTATTGCAGGTCCTGCCATTCCACCGACAATAAATGATCCTTGGTATACAGATTGAGCTTGTCCGCGTTGATCATCACGAACAGATCGCAAAATTACTGAACTTGCCGCAACTGAAAACATCGATGAACCCAAACCACCAGCTGCTCTAAAGAAAAGTAACTGTCCATAGTTTTGAGCAATACCAGCTAAAAAAGTGAAGAGTGAAACCATAAATACGCCTGATGAGAAGACCGCTCTTTCACCAAATCGATCAACTAATGTGCCTGAAATTAAACCTGAACCAAAGCGGGTAATTGCAAAGGCAGAGACCATTAAACCGATCGCGGCGTTATTAACGCCAAAAGATTTTGCAAAGACCGGAATTGCTGGCATAACAATGCCAAAACCAACTGCGACAAAAAAGGAAGCTGCCACGAGGATTGAAACCTCTCGCGGCAGCTCCTTAAATGGCGAACGGATCAAGCTAAGGAATCTCCAGCTGCTTCTTCGCGCGCAGCTGCGTAATCCTGAGTTGTTCTAAGAGGTGTTTCTCGAAGCATTAGCGCAAAGATAAGACCAATTGCAGTCACCGGAGCAGCTGCATAGAACACGATATGGAATGAGTTAACAAAGGCTTCTAGGGCTGTGTCTTTAATCAGCGGTGGGAAGGATTTGAGAACCGCGGTGTTATTGGCTAGCCCTGCAAGCTGTGACTTATCAAAGCCCTCAAGTGCCTGCGGATTACTCTTACCAAGATCTGCAAAGCCTGATGCCATGTAGTGCACAACTCGGTTAGTAAGAATTGAGCCAAAGATTGCTGTTCCGAACACTGATCCAAGTGAACGGAAGAATGTATTAGAGCTAGTAGCCACGCCCATATCTCTGAAGTCAACTGAGTTTTGAAGAGCAATCACAATTGTCTGCATTGAAAGGCCCAAGCCAGCACCAACCATGATCGCGTAGATCGAGATCTGCCAGTAAGGAGTATCAATCTGTAAGCGAGTCATCAGCAAGACACCGATTGTCATAATCGCTGTTCCCATAATTGGAAAACGCTTGTAGTGCCCATGCTTTGAAATCAACTTACCTGAAACAATTGATGTTGAAACGATTCCGAGCATTAATGGAATCAACTTAAGGCCAGCTTCTGTTGCTGTATATCCCTTAACAACTTGGAAATACAGTGGCAACATAACGATTGCACCGAACATTCCCGCACCTATTACCGCACCCAAAAGCGAGGTAATAGAGAAGGTGTGATTCTTGAATAGGTGCAGAGGCAGAATTGGTTCTACTGCACGCTTTTCCCACATCAAGAATACAACTGTTAATAACAATCCAAAAGCCAAGCATCCAAGTGTTCGAGCATCTGTCCAACCATTTTGTGGACCGTAGATTGAAACTGATAGAAGTACAAGGCAAACAGCAGCTACCATCAAAATAGCGCCCAAGTAATCGATTTTGTGCTCGCGCTTTACCTTAGGAATATGAAGCACTGCTGATGTAATTAATAATGATGCGATTCCAAATGGAATATTGATGTAGAAAATCCAGCGCCATCCGGTTACGCCAAGAATCTGTGCGTGATCTGAAAAATAACCGCCTAGTAATGGACCCGCAACAGATGAAAGTCCCCATACAGCACCGAAATATCCTTGATAACGTCCACGTTCGCGAGGGGGAACAATGTCACCGATGATCACAAAAGTAAGGGCCATTAATCCGCCAGCACCTAGACCTTGTAATGCGCGAGTGGCGATGAGCTGCTCCATATTTTGTGAAGCACCTGCAAGTAATGAACCTAATAAAAAGGTAACAATCGCAAACTGGAATACAACGCGACGCCCATATATGTCAGAAATTTTTCCGTACAACGGTGTTGATGCCGTTGAAGTCAAAAGGTAAGCAGTTACAACCCAGGTGTAATGATTTAATCCATCGAACTCTTCAACGATGCTTTTTAGGGCTGTCGACACAATTGTTTGGTCAAGGGCGGCAAGCAACATTCCGGTCATTAGGCCACCCAAGATGACCATAATTTCTTTGTGTGAGTGCTCTTTGGCTGATGCGTTTATTGGGCTATTAGTAGACATAAAGGTAAGATTACCGTGTGAAATCAGTTATCGCAGAACACTTAGTGAAGACCTACAACAAGGGCGAGGTCGTCGCACTCAATGATTTGTCTCTAGATGTCCAAGAAGGCACTGTTTTAGGCGTACTTGGGCCTAATGGCGCAGGAAAGACAACAACTGTGAGAATTCTCGCTACCTTGCTAAAGCCAGATTCTGGCCATGCAACTGTTGCGGGTATCGATGTGATTAAGAATCCTGACAAGGTGCGAGAACTCATTGGATTATCAGGCCAGTACGCAGCTGTTG
>CAIJHZ010000015.1 GCA_903820565.1 uncultured Actinomycetes bacterium | reverse complement strand
GACTCTGGCATTTTCAAACCCAATTGCATTGCTGACATGTTTTGCATCCGCAAGTGACCATTCACCCTTTGCAACCCACTCACCTAGAACTTCATTAAGTCCATTACGGAAAAGTCGGGTTCCTAAGTAGGTAAGTTCTGGTAGTCCCCATGCATCGGATGAGAAGAGAATCTTGTTGAACGGGGCTAATTCCAAAGATTCAGCGATGATTGCTGGTGAGCGAGCACCTGAATAATTGATTGCAAGGCCAACATCGATAAAGACATTACGAAACATCTGGGCGAGGTAGCCAGCATTTCGCTGATATGGATAGTTATGGAGAAGCATTATTGGAATATTGAGTTTTTCGGTAATACGAATTAGCTCTGTCATAAATAGTGGATCACATTTGTGAAGGTTTAGATCTGGGTCTCCATAACCAATATGGAATTGAATTGGTAAGCCAAGTTCAATTCCCTGCCAAATAACATGGCGGATAATAATTGGATCCACAAGCCGTGGATCCTTCCCTGATTCAATATTCTTGAACCATTGACCGAGTGCACTTTGTAATTCGAGATCACTAGGAGCGGTTGGATCGAAATCTAAACCGATTCGGTAGGCAGCAATGCTTTTCAAGCCAATTGCTGTGCGAGCTTTCTCTGCAAGAAATACTCCAAATGTTTCGCTGAAGCGGGCTGCACTCGTTCCACTTGTCTCTGCATGGAATTGCGCCAAAGTTTCAAGGCGTATTACTTCATCAATCTTTGCTCCAGTTAGTTGACCCATTCCATCCGGTCCGTGGATTTCATCACCACGGTAGCCCGTTTCAATTAGGTAATGTGCAATTTTGGCCTCACCAAGAAGAATTCGATTTACTTTTTCGCTTCCGATTTCGATGCGACGTGCAAAATATTCATCGGCGCTTGCATGTTTTTCTAAGCCAAGTAGCGGTGCGCACCAGCGGCGCACTGCAAAGCCAACTTGTGAATCAAGGGCTGCTTCAATTGATTTAGGTGTGCGGTCCGATTCTGTAATCATGTTGGCAAAGTTTTCTGCGCTCGGATTATCGCGAACTACGCCATGTACATGGTGATCAATGAGTGGCAGTTCTTCGATATGTTCTCTGAGTGCTTCAGTAGACGCTGACATAGCGGGCGCACCTTTCAGTTGGAGTAAGGCCATTCATTTCAGCTGCTTCATTTGCTCTGATTCCGATGAATGTTTGAAGCATCTCAGAGTTGAACCAACTTTGCACAACCAAATCTTTTGCTAGGTATTCAAGTGCGCTCTCTAGAGATGCTGGCATCGCGGTTACATGTACGGCACTCTCGAGCTCTTCGTCAATAATGTGGGCAATAGGCAGTGAGCGCTTGAGGCCATCGGTCATTGCATTGATGAGAGTCCCGAGAACGATCCAGGGATTCGCAGTGGCATCAGCCGCGCGATATTCGATATTGAAAGTCTTTGCCAAGTCCTGTTTAGCCGTCTTTATTTGAGGGCAGATACGTAAGAGTGCTTCGCGATTCTGTTTTGCGATGCATATTCCACCCGCACTCCAACGGTGTGGTTGAAGGCGCAAGAATGAAATTTGGCTAGGTGCAGTGAGTGCAACAATTGCTTGCGCGTGATCCAGAATTCCTGCAAAAGCATTTTCAGCCTCTATTGAAAGATCTCCTGGGCGACCTGCGCTATAGGTAATTGACTTCCCGCTTCGCCAAAGAGACAAATGAACATGAACACCATTACCAACTGAATCAGGTGCGAGCAGTGGAGCAAACGATGCTACAAGGCCAAATCGTTTAGCAGTATCGCGAACAATCTCGCGAAGCAATATTGCGCGATCTGCAGCAACGAGTGCTAAAGCGGGTGCAATAGTGACTTCAAATTGTCCGCTGCCATATTCGGGCAAGAATGTTTCTGGTTCAAAACCGTGATCAGTAAGAATGGCAATGAGTGCAACACCAAATTCTTCAACTTCTCGGTAAGCATCGAAACCAAATGGCAATCCACTAATTGTGCGGCCATCGCTATATCGCAGAGCAAACTCATGTTCAAAAGATGCCATCACTTGAATGTTGAAATCTTTTTCTAACTTCGCAATTGCTTCCTCGATATATGTTCGAGGACATGCTCTCCAAGGAGTTCCATCGATATTGCGTTGATTTGCTAAAAAGAATCGAGTTGGTGGTAAATCGGAATTTACTGATGGAAAAGAAACCTCAGTTGATGCATCTGGTACTAAACGAAGATCACCGAGTGCGCCAAATGCATTATTTTCTGCAATTCCACCGAATGCGCTCATTGCTAAATCGGCAGGAACCCAACCGACACCTGCACCGGATTGAAGAACTTTTGGATATGGGGCGCTTCGTCCACGGACGTGGGAAACAAGATCACATGTGGCAATAAATGCCCAAGGTTGATTCATCTTATGGAACTAGCGCAATAACACGCGCTGGGGATCCTGACCCTCCCACAAGTGGGAGAACTCCAACAACAATCCATGCACCAATTGCAGGGAGTTGCTTGAGGTTTTGCAAATTTTCTAAATGCCATAAACCTTTGGGATGCGATACTTGCGAATGGACAGGAAAGTCAGATTTATTTCCGGGATCAATTCCAAGTGTGTCGATACCAAGCCCTGTTGCTGCGCGCTCATTGACTAAATATTGAGCTGCTTCGACGCCAAATCCTGGGAAATGCAGATCGCCCTCAGGCCCTGCGTACTTCAATTTATTTGTATTGAAATCTTCCCACCCTGTTCGTAACAAAATTGCTGCATCTTTTGGAACGACTCCGTTTACTTTCTCCCAATTTTTTACATGTTGCAAAGTGAGTACTGCATCGGCATTTGAGCCGATCTCCTTTGAGATATCTATAACAACTGCGGGGCGGACCAAAGTATCAGCCGGAATTTTATCCACTGTCGCTTTGCCCTCAATGAAATGACATGGTGCATCAAAATGCGTTCCAGTATGTTCAAAAAACGAAACACGTCGGGCGAAATATCCATCGTGGGCAACAGTTACAAGCGTCTCCATCTCTGGTGACGGCGCTCCTGGCCACATGATGATATCCATGCCTAGTGGAATCGTTAGATCAACTACCTTTGCATTCTGCAACATAAGTTATTTCATCCCCCGCAGTTGTTATTGATATTAATTAGTTAGCGTGCT
>CAIJHZ010000014.1 GCA_903820565.1 uncultured Actinomycetes bacterium | reverse complement strand
TATTTTCCAAAAGCTGATGGTCAGACTGGAATTCAACAGTTCTCGTTACCAACAACTTTCCGCAATGACGCAATCATCTTGGCTGCGGCCAATGCAATTAGCGCACAGATCAAAGCAGATGGTGGACAACAGGTTGTAGAACTTGAGGCACGTAATGGTGCAGGTCCAGGTGAGCTTGCCTACGGTACCTATGAAACCGTTGAAACTGAATCACAGGCCATCGCGGAATACTTCAAGACTATGTGGAATCCAGATTCGGATAAATCTTTTGCGGTCTTAGTGCGAAAGCGCAGCCAGATTGCTTCAATTGAAAATGCTTTACATGAACAAGGATTGCCTGTTGAGGTAATTGGTATCGGCGGCTTAATCCATATTCCTGAGGTTGCAGATGTTGTTTCTTTAATGAAGATCATCACAGATCCCGATGCTGGATCATCTCTGATGCGCCATCTAACAGGACCACGAATAAATCTGGGTCCACGCGATATTGCAGCTCTGGGTACATTTAGTCGAGAACGTGCAAAAGCTATGCATGCAGATTCAAAAAGCTTTATCAAAAAGATTGCTGCCGGCAATCCTGATCAATTAGAAGCAGATGATCAATTTTCTGGATCGATTATTGATGCGTTGGATGAAATTACATCTGCAAAGAAAAGCGGTTTTAGCGATCTTGGCTACCAACGCCTTGTTACCTTTGCGCAAGATCTTCGCCGTCTGCGTTCTCGCGCTGGTGGACAGATAACTGATTTGATAACGGAGATCGAAAACTATTTAACTTTGGAATCTGAAATTACCTTACGCGAAGGCTCACAAACTGGCCGTCGGCACTTGGATCGATTCTTAGATGAAGCAGCAAAGTTTGAACGCAGCGGTGGTTCTGTTTCAGCATTTTTAGATTGGCTCGATGTCGCATCTGATGAAGAAGGTGGACTGAAAGTTGGAGCCCCTGAAGTACGCACAGATGTGGTCCAAATCCTTACTGTTCACATGGCAAAAGGCGCCGAATGGGATGTTGTAGCTGTGCCTGGATTATCTGAAGGCACCTTCCCAGGTGTAAATCGCAGCGACCCAGATAACTGGCTAAAAAACGAAAAGCATGTGCCCTTTGCTTTGCGCGGTGATGCACACGAGCTTCCACACTTTTCATTAGATGGAATCACCAAAAACAGTGACGCAGCTAAGGCGATCAAAGCTTTCGCTAGTCAATGTGTAGATCAGATCAAAATGCGCGAAGAAATGCGACTTGCCTATGTTGCGGTTACCCGTGCTCGCACACATTTGATCTGTACATCCTCCTGGTGGCGCGATGGTGCTAAATCTGTTTCACCATCAAACATCTTCACTCTAATTGCGGGTGCAGCAAGTGCGCATGGCGGGCGATTGATTTCAGATGTTGCAGCACCTGATGATGGTGTCGAAAACCCAACTCTTGAAAATCCACAAACTGCCACCTGGCCTCGAGACTATCTTGGCGAAAAGCGTGCACAATTTGATGCTGCATTAGAATTGGTAAGCACTTCAGTAGTTCATCCACTCGTAGAATCTGGTGATGCCGAAGTAAATTCCTGGATCATGGATGCCCACAGTTTGATTACCGAACATCGCAATCGTGCATCAGATACCGTCACTGTGCCTCTACCATCCAGACTTTCCACATCTACCTTGGTGTCATTACATGAAAACCCACAGGAACTAGCGCTCAATATTCGACGACCAATGCCACGTGGTCAAGATCAGTATTCACGGCGCGGAACAGCTTTTCACTTGTGGGTTGAACGTCAATTCACAGATGCTGCAACATTATTTGGTGATGAGTACTTGGATTACTTAGATCCTCTCGATGATGATTCAAAGTTAGAAGATCTAAAGGCTGCATGGCTAAAGAGCGGTTTTGCCAATCGCACACCCGCCCGGGTCGAAGTTCCCTTTGAAACAACTATCGCTGGGGTATTAATCCGAGGGCGCATTGATGCCGTATATAAAAGCCAAGATGGCGCTGGAGATGGCTTTCAGGTGGTGGATTGGAAGACTGGCTCTAAGCAGTTAGGAAAGTCCGCGCAGGTGCAGTTAGCGATGTATCGCTTAGCGTGGGCCAAACTGTCTGGATGCGACATCTCAAAGATATCTGCGGCCTTCCATTATGTGCCAACAGGGATAACGGATCAGCCAGCTGACTTATTG
>CAIJHZ010000013.1 GCA_903820565.1 uncultured Actinomycetes bacterium | reverse complement strand
CAGATCTATATTGCGTAACTCTGGCAAATATTGCCTCACAGCAGCCTGATTTCCACATAATGATGGGTGATGATTTCAGCATTGATCCGATCATAAGCAAAGGTCAAGCAGACCAGGCTGGCATCGAAAAAATTTATAGCACTCACCGTAATTGGCTAACAACTGCCACCAGTTCGGTCCCTCTATTTCTAGTTAATGGAAACCACGAGCAAGCTGCTGCATATCTTTTAGATGGAACTGCAACTAATCCCGCGGTTCTGGCAGGTAACGCACGCCTGAAGTATTTTCCACTTCCAGCACCGGATGGGTTCTATTCCGGAGATTCAACACCAATTGATGGTGTGGGTCTTCTTCGTGATTACTATGCATGGACATGGGGAGATGCATTATTTGTAACGTTAGATCCTTACTGGCATTCAAAGAATGCGGTAGATAACGTTGCTGGTGTTTTAGTTCCAGAGGATCAATCAAATGCTAAAGGCGGTGGTGGTGGCAAGAAGGGTGGAATGACTCCAGTAGCAACCGCACCAGCCGCACCAACTGGCAATGGAAAAGTAACCAATTTGTGGAGTATTGGAATCGGAGACGAGCAGTACGCATGGCTCAAGAAAACCTTGGAAACCAGCAAAGCTAAATATAAATTCGTATTTGCTCACCATGTTATGGGTACTGGGCGAGGCGCTATTGAGGTTTCAACAAATTACGAATGGGGCGGCAAAGACCCCAAGGGTCAGTCAACATTTGCCAAGGAACGTCCAAATTGGGAACTTCCAATCCATGACTTGATGGTTAAAAACAAAGTTTCTATTTTCTTTCAAGGTCATGATCATATTTTCTGCACTCAAGAGCGTGATGGCTTGATCTATCAGGCTATGCCAAACCCTGCAGATGACACATTCTCAATGTTTAATGATGATGCATATAAAAGTGGAACGAAGGCACCTAATTCAGGTCATGTACGCGTAACCGTTTCGCCGGCACAGGCAAAGGTTGAATATTTTTTAGCAGCTAGAAGTTCAGATACAAATCGTAAAAATTTAAGTGTCGCACATAGCTACATTGTTAAGCCAAAGGCTTAGAAATGAACCATGAACATGAGGTTAGGCATTTAACGGATGTGGATCGACGAAAGTTTCTTCAACTTTCAGGTTTAGCAACAGGGCTTGTCTTTGCTAATTCAATTCTTTCACTTGAATCGGCAGCTGCTCTTCCTGCCGCAACGCTTCCAGGTTTTTACCGCTTTTGCGAAATCTGTGAAAGTTTTCAAAAGCGATAAGTACTATCTTGTCGAAAGCAATGGAATACCTGCACATCAAATGATGGTGGGCATTAAAAGTTGGCAGCAGCAATTTCCAACCTTTCAGAACTACACGGGGACAAATGCATGGTCTATCCCGATTAAGCCTGTAATCGCTGCGAATCCAATGTCAGCAAGGGATCACTTTCTGCGAGGCGCAATAGCAATCGCCGTAAATGGAGTACCAATCTTTAATGCTCTCAATAACCGAGGTGATGATGCACTTCTTTCAGGTGAACTTGATGATTGGGGAGGGCACTGTGGTCGCGCAGATGATTATCACTATCACGTCGCACCAACACATCTTCAAACAATTGTTGGCAAGAAAGTTCCAATAGCCTATGCACTAGATGGATTTCCTATTTATGGCGAAACAGAAGTTGATGGCAAGAAAGTAACTGGATTAGATGCCTTTAATGGCCACTTTGATTCGAAAAAGAATTATCACTATCACGCAACAAAAACTTATCCGTATATCAATGGTGGCTTTAAAGGTATTGTGACTGAGATTGGGGGACAAGTTGATCCACAGTCTCTTACTAAGGCATTTAGGCCAGCGGGGGAACCCTTGCGGGGTGCAGTGATTACAGGATTGGAACGTGTTGGCGATTCAGCATTTGATTTGAAGTACTCGCTCAACGGAAGTGATTTCCACGTGAAGTACACAGCCTCACTTAAAGAGGTAAGCAT
>CAIJHZ010000012.1 GCA_903820565.1 uncultured Actinomycetes bacterium | reverse complement strand
GGCGGATTATCAGAGCGCGAACGTCGTCGCTTAAAGCGTCGCACCGCTTAAGGTTCTTGCATCTCTTAGGAGATAGCGAGTTGTACTCATGGCTTCCAAAGCCGATGTAGATAAACATCGCGTAACTGCAGTTCTTGTGTCCCACAATGGAGCACTGTGGTTACCCGAAGTTGTTGCAGCATTAACTTCGCAGACTCGACCAATTGATTTAATAACTGCTGTTGATACAGGGTCTAAAGACACATCTACAAAATTGTTAAAATCTGCACGCATCCCATTTTTTACGGCTGATAGTGAAACTGGTTTTGGACAAGCTGTTTCACTTGCTGTCGATAAGTTGCCACAGTCAATAGATCACGAATGGATTTGGTTAATCCATGACGATTGTGCACCCGCGCCAACTGCGCTCGCAGAATTATTAAGCGCAGTCGATGATCGCCCACAAGTAGTTATGGTCGGCCCGAAATTACTTGGCTGGCATGACCGAACACACTTATTAGAAGCAGGCATAAGCATTGCTGGCAATGGCGCACGTTGGACTGGACTTGAACCATTGGAATATGACCAAGGCCAACATGATGGAATTCACGATGTGCTCTCTGTCAGCACAGCTGGTGCATTAATTCGCCGCGATGTGTTCGAAGAACTTGGCGGGTTAGATCCAAACCTTGCTCTTTTTAGGGATGATGTTGATTTCGGATGGCGTGCCCGCACGGCAGGACACTCAGTCATTGCCGCTACAGGTGCTGTTGCATTCCACGCGCAAGCATCGGCAACGGAACGACGCACAATCGATGTAGAAGGTGCGTTCTTGCATCGCCCATTACTTTTAGATCGTCGAAATGCGGCATATGTAATGCTTGCAAATTCTTCGTGGTGGATCCTTCCATGGATCACGTTGCAGTTATTTGGGTCTGCAATTGCGCGTGCACTTGGATATCTGTTAGCAAAGCTGCCCGGTTACGCTTCTGATGAGATCTTGGCTTTTACCTCATTGATTCTTCGGCCAGGAATGATTATTGCGGCTCGTAAGGTGCGTAAGAAGCAAAAATTTGTGAGTGCCCGAGTTGTTGCACCATTTATCCCACCACGATGGTCACAGTTTCGATTGGGAACAGAACGTATAGTCGAATTAGTTCGAACAAGAGTATTTCCAGAAAAGCCGTCAGCGCCGACGTCTATTCTTGATTCAGTCGAAGATGAGGATCTATTAACTCCTGCGGTTACTAATAATTGGCTATCAATATTTAAGCGCCCCGAAGTTCTTGGCTTTTTCTCTCTCGCTGTAATTACTGTGATTAATTCTCGAAATCGCTTTGGAGCATTAGTTGGTGGAGCACTTCCTATATCACCATCGGGTGCGACAGATTTGTGGAGAACTTATTTTGAATCGTGGCATCAGGTCGGAATGGGGTCATCCCTAGCGACACCACCGTGGATAGCGATTACGGCAATTGCATCTCTTGTGGCTTTGGGAAAGGTTCAATTTTTTATCACCATATTCTTCTTAATTGCTCCGTTGCTAATGATGTGGTCCTGCTTCAATTTATTGAAGAAATTAACAGCCAACAAATGGATTTCAATCCCAGCTTCACTTTTATACGCGCTTTCTCCCGTTACCATTGCTGCAATAGGATCAGGAAGAATTGCCACACTGGTGCTACTAATATTTATGCCATATGTAGCATTTTTACTTCATGACTGGCAAAATATTGAAAGCTATAGATGGCGCAAAATATTCGCAATTTCACTTCTATTTTCTTTGCTCTATGCATTTACGTTGATGAGCTTTGTAATTGCACTTGTAGCAGCGATAGCCATCAGCGTTGATAACTATCGTGAATTCACCCTAACTTTGGATAAAGAGCTTTTCGATGAGCGGATACTAAAAAAGGCTGCAATTGTTTTTATTCCATTTCTTGTTAACGCACCGTTCTCTTTCGAAGCATTAACTAATCCCAGCAGATTCTTAGCAGAGCCAGGACTCTTGATTCCGGGCGGCGGTCCTTTAGCAACTCTTTTAGGCAACCCAGGAGGAACCGATTCAGTGCCGGTGTGGTTAGTGAGCCCGATCCTATTGATCCTTGTAATCTCGCTCTTCTCTTCAACTCATGCACGCAAAATTGCGGAGTATGGATTAGGAGCGCTATCTCTTGCAGTTTTGTTGGCCTCACTGTCAATTTCTACTCATGGAAATGAAGGAGTAACAAAGGTGTGGGTCGGTCCCGTGCTTTCCATCGTGACTTTAGCTGCGGTTGCCGCCGGAACAGTGATGCTCGATAGGTTGAGACCAACTTTAGTTTTGAGTCACGTTCACTATCGTCATATTTTGTCAGCGATTTTACTTCTTGTCACAGCCTCGTATGCAGTTCTTGCTGTCGGATACTCCGTGTCAGCAGGTGCTGATTCTTCTGTGCAATCAAATCGTGCGACTGTAATGCCCGCTTTCTTAAGCGTTGAAGCTCAAACTAAGACATTAGTTTTGCGTGAAATTGGGAGTACGAAAGAGAAGAAAATTGAATACTACATATCTAGAGGTAAAGATATTTCTCTGGGAGAGCCAGATATCGCACCAGAACAAAACATTGATATTGCAGCTGCTGCTCGGGCGTTGATAGATGGAACAGGCATCACCAGCAGTAAAACCTTGGGTGATTACGGAATCAAGTATGTATTTGCAAAGAGCCCATTTAAAAAAGAAGTAATTAGATCAATTGATGGAGTAGGTGGCTTTACTCGAACGTCAGCAACCTCACTTGGTGTCGTCTGGAAAGTCAGTCAGCCAACAGGGCGTCTCCTCTTTATTAACCAGAACGGAATTAGGTCTGTGCTTGAGGCAGGTGATTTCGGAGCTCGTACATCTGTGCCGAGTGCCGGCACCTTAATTCTTACCGAAAACTCAAATCGGTCATGGCAGGTTTTACAAAATGGTTATCGACTAACTCGCATAGATAATGAATTAGGAGTGCCAACTTTTAAAGTAACTGAAGCTGGAGAAATTTCGTTGATTCACGATGGAACCGTGCGGCGCGGATGGCTTTCTTTGCAAATTATTTTCTTAGCCATAGTAATTGTTATGGCACTTCCTGCTGGTCGCCGTAAACGCGAGATATCTGAAAGAGAGCTGGCATGACATTGATCCGGCCACTGAGATTCCTTGCTATTTTAATAAGTGTTGTGGGTATTTCAAGCATTCTTTCAGTCACGGTTACAACAAAGGACTATTCTGAAAGTTATCCACTTGTAGTCTGCCCACCCACTTTGGATGGATTGGGATCCCAAATTTCCCTATCTTCAAAGAAAACACCTTTTCAAAGACTTCAAAACCGCACGACTAAGACCACTCAAGTAAAGGTCTTACGGCTGCCCGTAAATAAAGACTCTTTAGTAATAACCTCAGAGGGTGTTACGCCTGTTGTCTGGCAAAGTAGATCTGGGAGTTGGGCTGGTGGAGCTCTGTGCATGAGTCCTGCAGCTTCACAATGGTTCGTAGGTGGCTCAGCAGACATTACAACTCGAGGGCGCTTGATTATCGTTAACAGCGGTCTGAGCGATGCTGTTGTGGGTATTGAAAGTTTTTCAGAAAATGGAAAGCAGCCATCACGCACTTTAAATGTTTCTTCAAAAAACTACGCAGTTGTCCCACTTGATTCTTTGGCTCCAGGAGACAGGATTTTATCAGTACATGTTGCACCACGTTCTGGACGAATCAACGCATTCATGATTGATGAACAAGTCAAAGGCTTAAAAGCATTGGGTGGTGATCTCGTAAATCCTGCGGTTGCAGTCAGTAAGAATCTAGTGATTCCGGCGATTCCAAATCAGATTTCAAAAAACACATCTGCACTGCCACATACTTTGCGTGTTTTAGCGCCGGGCGATGTAGATGCAAGTATTACAGTCGAAATTGTGTCTGGGGACGGTGTGTTTGTTCCTGTTGGCTTAAATTCTCGATCAATAAAGGCCGGAATTGTTACTGAGTTTCAGCTTGATCCGAACATAACTTCTAAGGTGATGGCAATACGAATTTCGGCGACCGAACCAGTAGTTGCAGCCGTAAAGTCGACTGTAGTAGTTTCGGGAAGAAAAGATTTTGTATGGAGCACTTCTGGCACAGAACTTGTTCCGCTCACCATGGCAGTTACAGGGTTGAACCCCGTTATATCTTTTGCTGGCGAGAGCATCAACGTTTCAATAGATGTCACTTTGATCAATGGAAAAGTCATACGAAACAATGTGAAGGGTGCTGATATTGCTAATTGGCGAATCCCAAAAAATGTCCGTTCCTTCACTGTTGTTAAGGTTGGGCCAGCAACATTTGCAGGGGCGTTAGTGTCCTCGAGCAACGGATACGGCTACTTCCCAATTACCTCGGGAAGCATTCTGACAAAGATTGAAGTGCCAGATTCAAATATTCGCGTCTTAAATCCCTGATAATCCCAAGATTTATACTTACCTCCCACTAATGTTGCTCGCATGAGAACACTAGGCGGCCGTGGATGCTCACGTGCAGGTTGCAGATCACAGGCGACGATGACGCTTACCTATGTGTATTCCGAATCAACTGCAGTTGTTGGTCCGCTTGCAACATTTTCTGAACCTCATGCCTACGATTTATGCGCAGTCCATGGTGCACGATTAAAGGTACCTCACGGCTGGAATGTCATTAAGCATGAACTTGATGGTCAAACACAAGGTCCAACAGATGATGATTTGATGGCTATCGCAGATGCTGTTCGCGAAGTTGCGCTTAGAGAAATTCCAGAGGAAGCCACTACTGAAAGTTCATCTGCGCAACAGCAAATAGGTCGCCGCGGACATTTACGCGCAGTTCCTTCTTAGGATTAATTAGTGAACGAGTTCGCAGATATTTTTAAAGCTTACGATATTCGCGGACTAGTTGACCTTGAAATAGATGTTGATTTCGCATTCGCAACAGGTGTTGCCTTTGCTCGTTTTCTGCAAATTGAAAGAGAACCCGGAACAATTGTTATTGGGGAAGATATGCGACCATCCTCACCATCGTTAGCTGATGCATTTTCCGCAGGCGCAACATCTCAAGGTATGGATGTCATCCGCATTGGTCTGGCTTCAACGGACATGTTGTATTTTGCATCTGGAAAATTAGGATTACCTGGTGCGATGTTTACGGCAAGTCATAATCCTGCTGAATACAATGGAATAAAGCTGTGCTTGAGCAGTGCTAGGCCAATTGGCAAGGAATCTGGCCTAGTTACGATTGAAAATTTTGTACGTGAAGGCTCACCAATAGCGATGCGAAATGTTGGAGTCGAAAAACAGCGCAATATGTTGGACGAGTATGTAGATCACCTATTAACCCTTGTAGATGTAAGTAATATTCGTCCACTAAAAATTATCGTTGATGCCGGTAATGGAATGGCTGGACATACAGCCCCGGCAATTTTTGCTCGGCTAAATTGCGACATGATTCCCATGTACTTCGAACTTGATGGAACATTTCCAAATCATGAAGCTAATCCACTTGATGAATCTACTCTGGCCGACCTGAAGCAAGCTATAAAAGATCAGAACGCTGATTTAGGTTTGGCCTTTGATGGAGATGCTGATCGTTGTTTTTTGGTGGATGAACGAGGAGTCGCGGTTAATCCATCAGCATTAACAGCTTTGATTGCGCAGCGTGAATTAATAAAGCGTCCAGGATCTACGATTATTTATAACTTAATTTCATCTCGCGCGGTTCAAGAAGTCATCGACGAAAGTGGTGGGGTTGGATTACGGAGTCGTGTCGGCCATTCGTACATTAAGAAAATGATGGCTGACAGTGGAGCAATTTTTGGTGGCGAACATTCAGGACACTTCTACTTTAAGGAATTTTGGCGCGCTGATTCGGGAGCATTAGCCGCCTTGCACGCGATAGCGGCTTTGGGTGAAAGTGACACAACACTGTCCGCCCTACTTGCCCCTTACAACAGGTATGTCATTAGTGGTGAGATAAATTCAAAAGTCCCAGATACCAAGGCAGCGACTGAACTTGTTGAGAAGACTTATTCCTCGGGGCAGGTCACATTGGATCATTTGGATGGATTAACTGTTAACGGGGACACGTGGTGGTTCAATCTTCGACCATCAAACACCGAACCAGTTCTTCGACTTAATGTTGAGGCCTCTACTCAGGCTCAAATGGAGACTGTGCGTGATGCGGTTCTCTCACTTATTCGCAGTTAATTCCCGTTTTCCATTAGAAACTTTAAGCGTGTGGACGGTAATCTTTACCCATAGTCGCCTATCACTGTAGAGCCCTACGCCTTAGGTACCAAAACAATACTTTGAATACCACTTAAGGAGATTTACGTGAACGTTCCAGTAACAGCAACTCTTCCAGCACATGACATCGCAGATGCATCACTTGCAGCAGAAGGTAAAAAGAAAATTGAATGGGCAGAACGCAACATGCCTGTACTTGCACAAATCCGTGAGCGATTTGAAAAGTCACAACCATTTGCAGGAGTACGTATTTCTGCATGTATGCACGTAACAACTGAGACAGCTAACTTGATGCGTGTTCTAAAAGCTGGTGGAGCAGAGATTGCTCTTTGTGCGTCAAACCCACTGTCTACACAAGATGACACTGCGGCTGCACTTGTCCACGAATACGGAATTTCAGTTTTTGCTCGTAACTCAGTTGACCGTGATGGTTACTACAAGCACATCAATGCAGCTCTCGACATCGAACCCCACCAAGTATTTGATGATGGTTGCGATCTGGTCAACACTCTTCACACAACACGCAAAGAATTGATTCCAGGCATCACAGGTGGCTGTGAAGAAACTACTACTGGTGTTATCCGTCTTAACCAGATGGCAAAGGATGGCGCACTTCAATTCCCAATGATCGCAGTAAACGACACTGATACCAAGCACATGTTCGACAACCGTTATGGAACAGGTCAATCAACATTAGATGCAGTTTTTCGTGCAACTAATTTCTTGCTTGCAGGTCGCATCGTTGTTGTTGCTGGCTTTGGGTACTGCGGTAAAGGTGTAGCAGAACGCGCGAAGGGTATGGGCGCTGATGTAGTCGTTACTGAGATTGATCCAACAAAGGCACTCGATGCGATGATGCAAGGCTTCCGTGTGATGCCGATGCTAGATGCAGCAAAGGTGGGCGATGTATTTATTACTGTTACAGGTAACCGAGATGTATTGCGTGACGAACACTTTGCAGTAATGAAAGATGGCGCAATCATGGCTAACTCAGGCCACTTCGACATTGAAATCGATGTTGCATGGCTAGAACAAAATTCCAAGAAGAAGAACGCAAAAATGCGCCACCAGACTGATGAGTATGTGTTAGCAGATGGCCGCCGCTTGCTTCTTCTTGCTGAAGGACGCCTAGTTAACCTAGGTGCAGCAGAGGGTCACCCAGCATCAGTTATGGATATGTCATTCTCTGATCAGGCCCTCACCGCTGAGTACCTTGTCAAGGAAGCAAAGAACTTGAAGCCAGGTGTTCATGAAGTGCCTACATACATCGACAAGGAAGTTGCTTCACTTAAGTTGATCAGCATGGGCGGTCGCATTGACGTTCTAACTCCTGCACAAGATATGTACCTGAACTCTTGGGAGCACGGTAGCTAATGACTTTAGTCATGGTCGTCGATGACGACCAGGATCTTGCGGAGATGCTTGGCATCGTTTTAACAGGTGCCGGCAT
>CAIJHZ010000011.1 GCA_903820565.1 uncultured Actinomycetes bacterium | reverse complement strand
TGCACAAAATTGGTATTGCAAAAATTGCTACAAGCACTTCGCTTGATGATGGTCAGAAGCTAAAGGACACCAGAATTATCTGCGTTGTTAGATGTGCACCCCCTGACAATAAGCCGCTCATTGAAGAACGGGATATGTGTTCACCGTTTTTTGTACGGGATCTTGAACTGTCGATGGCCACAATGAAAGCCATAATCGGGCTGGGATCTTTTGCATGGGATGCGATCTTCAAAACATTAAAGCAGATGGGTCATCCAATAAAGAAGGTTAAGTTTGCCCACGGAGCATCACTGAAATACAGCCATAATGGCCGTGAATACTTGTTATTAGCTAGTTACCACCCAAGCCAACAGAACACATTTACGGGAAAGCTGACCCGTCCGATGTTGGAATCTGTACTCAAAAAGGGCGGTAGATTTGCCTCCGTTGTTCAATAGTTAGAAATGCCCCGATAGCCCAATGGCAGAGGCAGAGGACTTAAAATCCTCCCAGTGTGGGTTCGACCCCCACTCGGGGCACCAGTTTGTAAGTAGAGGATTGCAATTGATGGCGTTTTATTTGCAACCTTGTCCATAGATGTTTAGAGTACGCGGATGTCTAGGAGTCGATTGAGGGATCCTCAGACACTCGCCCTTCTTTTAAGCTTGGTTCTTTTAATTTCAATCCTCTCACCATTTTCTCTTGCAACAGCAACTGTTTCCTCTTCATTAGTTACCTGCGTAAATCTAGACAGCGGCATAGAACGTATTGGTCGGACAGGCACCTGTCGAAGGGCACAAGAAGCTGTGGCATATTGGCGTAAAAATCAAAATGATTCAACGTCTAAGTCTGGAAAAGACGCAAAATTCATCACCATCTGCTCCAATAAAGAAAGTTCTGCAGTCACCTATCAAATTATTAGACCTAAGTGCGCACGACACCAAGTTTCAACCACCTACTCTCGGATAGGTGCCCTGCCTTCAAAACCAGTAATCTCATCAATAAATTCTGATAACTACGAGAGTGCATCTCTGATACTGGCATCAGATCCAGCAACTAATCTGGATGCTCCAATTGCTTTTTATACAGTTACTTCAAACAAGGGTGATTCGCAGAAGTTCTATTCTTGGCGCGACCTCAAGTTTTTGATTAGCGGTCTGCAAGCAAAAACCACCTACACATTTAAAGTGACCGCCACGAGTGCTGACGGAACTTCAATGGAATCATCTTTCAGTAGCCAAGTGACAACTCCTGCGCGATTGGCTGCACCTGCATTCACCCTTTCTTCAAGCTTTGAGACAAGGTCTGTTAATTCCAGCGCAGTTGGTTTTACAACCACATCTACAGGGGGAGCAATCGCAGGCTTTGCAATTAATGCAACACCACCAGGAATGAGTTTCAATACGTTAACAGGAGCACTGATCGGAACACCAACGACCGTCGCAAGTGCAACTAGCTACACAATTACCGCAACCAATGCCTCAGGATCGGCAAGCCAGACATTTGTATTGACTGTTACCGCCCCGGTTTATTCTGTTGGTAATGCTGGACCCGCAGGCGGAACTATTTTTTATGTATCGAATGCAGGGTTTGCTTGTGGGCCAACTCTTACTTCCACCTGTCATTATTTAGAATTGGCGCCATTATTTATGAGGACCTTAGTTTGGTCTCGAGGTTCATTCGCGAGCATTTTGGTTCCAAGTCCAGGTGCTGACAAATCGCAAATTGGAACGGGCTATTGGAATACCTTGTCGATCATTGCCCAAAATGGTACCTACAACACTTCTTCCAACGCTTATGAAGCCGGCGCAGCACGCTCATATTCAGGTGGAGGCGTCAGTGATTGGTATATGCCATCCAAAGATGAGCTACAAGCAATTTATGACTATAACGCGTCAAAAGCTTCGCCTTTTACCTGGAACAGTGGATATTTCTATAATTCATCGACTGAGATTTCGGCGACGCAGCTATGGGGAATTTATTTTGCACCTGGCACGCAGATAGTTTCCAGCGTCGGCAAGACTGACAACAACTTCTTTTTTGCGATTCGTGCCTTTTAGAGGCTAAAGGCCCTCCCAGTGTGGGTTCGACCCCCACTTGAGGTACCAGCTCTTAATTCACGGTAATCCAACTGCATAAAAGTGGCACCTTTTTACGGTCTTTAAGTTATGACCATTCGCATATTAAAAAGGGGCTTCATTGTGAATAACAGCAAAACTCGCCTGGCTACTATCGCACTGATTCTGGTGGCAATGTTTGCAGGAACCGCGCCATCTCAAGCAGCTGCCGCTAAACCTGGAACACCAGTAAAGGCAACTGCTGCAGATACGTTAGTGGTTGGAAAAGTTGGTTTTACGGATGAGAGTTATTGTGAACCATACCAGTATTCAGACGGCTATATTTATTACTCTTGCTTGGATTCAAGAACACCTCCGACATACGTGACAACATGGGCTTTTTCAGTAACAAATAAGAGCAAAACTAAATCTGCATCTCAAGTACGGGCGCAAGTAACTTTCTTCGATAAAGCTGGAACGATTTTACTGCAAACTATTGTGACAGTAGCTCGCGAGATCAAACCAGGGAAAGTTTCTTATGCAGCCTCTAGTGCTACGCAATCTGATGCAGGAATAACAGGAGTAGCAACAGCCACTGCCAAGTTAGTAAGCCCAACGTGGATAGTTCCCTCAACTAAAACCTATCAAAATCCAATTTCTCTCAACATCACACCTGGTGATTTAGATTTGAAGCGTTGTGGATTAGGTGAACCTTGCTCTATAAAAGGTGGTGCGGTTACACAAGGCACTCACACGCGCATAACAGGAGATGGCGTTTTTACTCTTAGAGGTCCAGCTGCAACACTTCCAGTCGTTGTGGTTTTTCTAAATTTACAAGGTGATCCAATTGGTGGATGGTCAGGAACAAGAGGACCTTACGCTAGCAATGGAGTTTGGGACTTTAAAACTGGATCGCAACAAGTCTCTTATAGCGGAACAATGACAAAATATCAGCTAGCGAATACAGCTACTTATCTATTTGTTCCTCAGATTTAATAACGGACGCTAAGGTATTTGGGTTGTTGGTAAACATGAATCAATTCTTCAAGAGGTCAATTGTATTTCTTAGTATGGTCGCACTAGTCGGGGGCCAGGCTTTAATACTCCCTGAAGCACAAGCGGCTACTACTTACGTGGATTCGACCTTCTCTGTAAATGATGAGAGCTATGCAGCCATTGATTTCCAAGCCCCACGCGCAGGTGATTATCAGGTGTCATTCTTTACTGATGGCGAAGAAGTTGGCGGAGTCGCAGTAGTTGTGGCAGACCCTGGGGGAGAGATTTATTCAATAGATTTTTCTACCAATGAACTGCCGTTGGTGTTTGCTGTCGACAAGGGTGGAATTTACACATTTCTGGTAACTCTCGGCTTGGATCAACCAGAATCTGAAATAAACATGGTGATTGAAGATGCACAGGCTGTGACAGAAGAAAACACGCCTGGCTCAACTACAACTGCCGCCCCAGTCAAGGTTGTTCCAAAATATGTTCCAAAGAAGAAAACAGCGACTCAAGTAAGCCAAGCTTTGACCACCAAATATCGCTACATGTACTTTGTTAATAATGACGAAGTTCTGAAGAAGGTATTCGGTACCAGCTGGAAGAATGCATTTGGATTCATGTCTAGGGATGCTCAATCTGCCCTAGGTGGTAAATTCATTTTTTCCGGCAAACTTCCAGCTAAGTATCGAACCAAAATAGAAATTATGGAATTTGCAAGAGATCAGAATGCAAAGCTAGAGACATTTACAGTTAATCCAAAAGATATAGTTCTGGATCCTAAAAGTGGCATAAATGTACTGACCTTTACTTCCTCGGTAGGAAAGATCCGCGGCAGTAGCAGATATATGGCCCTGCTATATATTTATGACAGCAGTACAAATAAAGTTGTCTATTATAGAAACGCAGATGTAAGCCTTGATTACAAAATGTCGCTGCTCTGCTCCTCAACCTTATTGACTCTCACTACATTGCAGGATACCAGTGTTGGTTTCTTGAAATCTGTTTCGCTACTTTCAACTGCAGTAAATGGAGTGTTTGCCGATGTAATTGGGGATGAGGCACTGGCAAAAATGAATAAAGGGAAAAGGGCCAAGATCCTTAATGCACTGCTCAAGATCAATAAAGCTGGAACTATTGCTGACCAAGGCTTAGACCTCATTGAATTCGCTGGGGCTGTCGGTGCGAAAGATCGCGTGCAGATGAAAATTTTGGTGAAAGGCAAGATAACAAAGGAGCTTAAGGATAAATTTGATATCCAGCCCTACAAGGCGGGTCAGTTCTATGTTGTCGTTAATGCCACACGCGAACAATCTGCTGACTTAGTTAAATTTATGGCTACCCAAGGCAGTGCAAATGGGGATGCCATAACTGCCACCTGCGCCAGATAAATTCTCCGCCTTTTTAATCAGCCACCGCACCCAGATGACCTAGCGTTCAACCTTCGATGCAATTAAAATTGGAATATGAGTAATAGTCAAATAGTTGGAATAAGAATCGCCTGCATTGTTTTGGGATGGGTAATAGGCACCTTCTTATTTGGCGCCGAAGCTGTGTGGCTCTGGAATATCAAGAGTTATCTTTGGTGCGGAACTGCGGGCGGTTGCATCGGTATTTTACTAACGACACAGAAGTAGCAACGAAGGAACTAAATAAGATTCCTAATTGACATTGGACTTGTTTAATTCATCCCAACCAGCGGCGCTACTCCAGATAACGGCTCCAAGCCAAACTACTCCCGCCACAAATTCGATAGACGTATTTCCATTCATTGCAAGACTTACATTCCAAAGGAAAACTGCACATGTAATTCCAGTTAATTGGATGAATAGAAATCGTACAAATGCGCGCACTGCGTGGGTAGTTCTATTTTGAGCACGGATTAAATCATCAATGGTTTTACCTGTTTTTGAGAGTCCAGGGAAGGAATCTGGAGGTGTTGATTTAGAATCAGCCTTTGGAGTTGGAACAACTTTGGTTTCGACAGAAGTAGTTTTAGGTGTGGAAGCCTTTCCGTGAACGAACATTTCAGATTTACACTTCGGGCAGACCATGACAATCTGCTCAACAGGCTCTTGACATTTATCGCAGTATTTAAGACCCATAACCGTGCCTTCCTGAATCGGTACCAATGAAAAGTAGCAAAGGTTTACTCACTTTCCGCTGATTCCAGAGTAGACACCCCTACGGACACCAGTTTTAAGCCTCTTTTAAGCAAACGAGGCTAGATCTGAGTAGCCCCCGGCATTTCGAAACCGTACGATTATCGTGCACCACAACCACCAGAAGCTCTGGCGGACCTACAAAAGGAGAGAAAAGATATGCGCAGTTCAAACCCTGTTCTTGGACGGGCGTTTAATCAGCGTGGATACGCTGCATTTGATCCGAGCACAATTAACTCAGACCCAGCAGCGCTAGAGAATTTGTACAACACACCTGC
>CAIJHZ010000010.1 GCA_903820565.1 uncultured Actinomycetes bacterium | reverse complement strand
CGCACCTTTCCTACTGGATCACCATTTGGGTCAAAGACCGCGGTACCTGCAAGACGGGCAAGAAATACTCGGTTTAGGAGATTGCTGCTCATGGGATAAGGGTACCTTTCTCTTATGAATGCAGGCGAACGCATTAACCACCATACGGCGATGCCCGCACGACCAGATCTGATTCGTTTAGGTCTAGGAATCATTGGAATCGGAACTTCTGGACCATTAATCGCGTTGAGCACAATGCCTGTTCTGACATTGATCTTCTGGAGAAATCTTGGTGGATCATTAGTGACCTTGCCATTTGCATTGCGCCATTCACGTGACCGGGCTGGCGTTAAGTGGGCGGCGTTTGCTGGGGTTGTGCTAGCACTTCACTTTGTTGGATTTTTCTTAGCAATGAGAATGACAACTGTTGCAGCCGGAACGGCTTTAGTAGCTTTGCAACCAATATTCGCAGCATTATTTGTAAAGTTTTCAGGTGGTCACATTCCATCGAAAGCATGGCTCGGAATGGTTGTTAGTTTCTCAGGCGTAGTACTCGTTGCTGGCGTAGACCTTCAAATTTCATTCAAGTCATTTTTAGGAGACCTGGCTGCCCTTGTTTCCGCAGCACTCGCAGCTGCTTACATGATTGCTGGTTCGAGAGCACAAAGAACTTTAGAAACCACCACGTACACAACAATTTGCTACTTTGTCTGTTCTATAACTGCATTACCTATGGCGTTAATTGCAGGAAATCAGATATTTTCTTTTAATGCAAAAGAGTGGTGGATTCTTGTGGGGCTAATTCTTGGAGCTCAACTTCTTGGCCACTCAATGTTTAACTCTGCTCTAAAGAGAGTTTCTCCGGCGATAGTTTCCTTAATTGTATTTTTTGAAGTTCCAGTCAGTGCAGTTCTTGCTTCATGGTGGCTAGATCAACAACCACCAGTCGGAATCATTCCAGGAATTTCACTAATCTTGTTTGGTTGCGTTTTAGTTGTAACCAGAACCAGAGGGGCTCGCAATGATTGATTTACACACCCATACGACCTGTAGCGACGGTACTGATCGTCCACGAGATCTAGTTAATAAAGCAATTGTTCAAGGCTTAGAGGTATTAGGTATCTCAGACCATGACACAACGTCAGGGTGGGAAGAAGCCACGCAAGCATTGCGGGGAAGCCTAAAATTAGCGTTAGGTGCTGAAATTTCATGCCTAACAACTGCTGGCGTAAGTGTTCATATGTTGGGGCTGCTTTTTGATCCAAACCATAAAGAGATGCAAACAGTCTTGGAAGAAACTCGCGACGGTCGCCTGCCTCGCATGCGCAAAATGATTGAAAAAATGCAAGCCGAAGGTATGGATATTTCTATTGAAGATGTTGAAAATGCTATGCCATTCGGAGCCACGATGGGGCGTCCACACTTAGCTGATGCATTAGTTGCAAAGAAGATTGTGAAGTCACGAGATGAAGCTTTTATTGACTTACTACACAATGATTCACGATTTTACGTGTCACATGCAGCACCAACACCTGTGGAATCAATTGCATTAATTCGCAGAGCAGGGGGAGTAGCTGTGATCGCTCATCCATTTGCCTCGCACCGTGGACAGATCTTGAAGGCGGAGGATTTTGTAGATTTAGTGACTGCAGGTCTTAATGGAATAGAAGTAGACCATAGGGATCAAAACCCTGACGAGCGCGCCATGTTGCGCGTGATTGCACGAGAACTCGATTTAGTTGTTACCGGAAGCAGTGATTACCACGGCACAGGAAAACTTAATTCGTTAGCAGAAAACCATACAAGTAGGGAACAATGGGAGAAGTTAGAAGCACAAGCCGACGCACGAAGGGTGGTTAATGCATGAGAAATATAAGCGCAGTTACTTTTGCGGTGCAATCTTTTGTCACACTTTTTGTGATTATGGATCCTCCCGGTGCAACACCGATTTTCTTAGGTTTGGTAGCCGATAAGTCCCCTCGAGTGCGACGAATCTTGGCTGTACAGGCAGCAGGTGTTTCACTTCTTGTGATCTCCATTTTTGCCCTCTTTGGCCGAGCAATTTTGAACTACCTCAATATTTCAATGGAAGCTTTACAAGCTGCTGGAGCGCTATTGCTCTTGCTAGTTGCATTAGAGCTTTTAACTGGGAATGCAAAAAAGCATGGTGATGATGGTGATTCCAACATTGCATTGGTTCCCCTCGGTACTCCTATTTTGGCTGGCCCCGGTGCAATCGTTGCAACAATGATCTTTGTCCAGCAAGTAAATACAACCACTATGGCGCTTGGCTTGGTAGCTGCGGTAATTGCAGTCCACATAGCTATTGCTGCGGTCTTGATGGCATCAACAACAATCCTGAATGTCATCAAAGAATCCGGCGTTACCTTGGTTGCACGTATAGCGGGTTTATTGCTTGCAGCTATTGCAGTGCAGATGCTTGTTGATGCAATCCGCGTTTTTGTTGCTGCTTAACTCTCTTTAAACTTCTTTGTGCGAGTGCGAGTGCGCTCGGTTCGAACTGCGGCAGCTTTTTGTTGCACACGTGGCGCACGAGATTCTTTAGACTCAACTTTTGCGACAGGCTTTGCCTTAACAAGACGACCTGTTGAACCAGCTGGAATATCAAGAGTTTCATATAAATGCTCTGAAGATGAATAGGTTTCTTCAGGTTCGGCAAGACCCAGTTCTAGAACTTGATTAATCATCTTCCAGCGCGCAAGTTCATCCCAGTCAACAAATGTTACGGCGATTCCGTGAGCACCTGCGCGAGCGGTACGACCAATGCGGTGCACATATGTCTTCTCATCTTCCGGGCATTGATAGTTAATTACGTGTGTAATGCCATCGATATCAATACCGCGGGCTGCAACATCTGTTGCAACCAGCACATCTGATTTTCCAGATTTGAAATCACCTAAAGCTTTCTCGCGCGCTCCTTGACCTAGATCGCCATGAATTGGCGCTGCCTTAAAGCCACGCTCGATCAAATCTTCAGCGGTCTTTTGTGCTGTGCGCTTAGTACGACAGAAAACCATTGTTGGTCCACGGCCATTGGCTTGCAAGATTCGGGCAAGCATTTCAATTTTATCCATTGCATGTGCACGCAAAACATGTTGCTTAATGCGTGTGACAACCGCACCTTCATCTTCGCTATCCTGAGTACGAATATGAATAGGTTGGTTCATGAAGCGGCGGGCAAGAGCGATGATGTCTCCGGGCATAGTTGCCGAGAACAACATAGTCTGTGCGCGATTAGGTGTACTTGAGAGAATCTTTTCAACATCAGGCAAGAAACCAAGATCTAACATTTCATCTGCTTCATCAAGAACTAAGCGCGAAACCTCTTTAAGTTTGAGCTGCCCCTGTCGTGATAAATCTAGAAGTCGGCCTGGGGTGCCCACAACAATTTCGACTCCAGCGTGTAGAGCTTCAATTTGTGGCTCAAATGCACGTCCACCGTATACAGCCAGTGTGCGAATTCCGCGGTTGGAAGCGAGTTCTTCAATGTCGCGCGTTACTTGAGTACACAACTCGCGAGTCGGAACAACTATCAAAACTTGTGGTAAACCTTTATTTGCAAAATCAGCCCACTCTGCATCGTTTGGAGCAATAACTCGCTCAATAACGGGAATACCAAATGCAAGGGTTTTACCGGTACCAGTTTTTGCTTGACCGATTACATCGCCATCAGCGAGTGCAATTGGCAAAACCATTTCTTGAATCGCAAATGGAGAAATGAAGCCATGTGCGTGAAGTGCTTCAATTGTTTGACTGCGCAGGGGCAGTTCGGCAAATGTTGGTGACATATAAATGTGTTCCTATCGGGATTAGTTGCGCGGGAAACCTGAAATGCCTCGCCACATAAGATTGTGAACTAGTTCAACAGCCTCTTGTCGACTCAACTTGCTATCTCGTTCGAGCCAGTGACGAGCAGTTACTTGCGCATAACCAATCATTCCAACACCCAAAAGCATTGATGCCTCTTTTGGTAGGCCAGTATCAATTGCAATCACAGCACTTG
>CAIJHZ010000009.1 GCA_903820565.1 uncultured Actinomycetes bacterium | reverse complement strand
GCCATAAGAATTTTTGTAGTGGCCAAGAAGGGTAAATAACGCTCTAATTCAGCGCTAATTACCGCTGGAAACGCCCCAAACTCGTCAAGGACTGTCAGCATTGTTTCGAGTAAGCCATCGATTGCATAGAAAGCATCAGGTAATGCAACCCGACGCACAACGCTGCATGAAACATCCCCTTCATTCCATTGATCACCAGCTAGTTCGCTGACCATCGATGCATATCCACGAAGCACAACTGAAAGACCATTTACTCGCTCACATGAGCGTGTATTCATCTTATGAGGCATTGCGCTGCTGCCAACCTGCCCAGCTTTAAAACCTTCAGTAACAAGTTCGGCACCAGCCATCAAGCGTATAGATGTAGCAAGTGATGATGGTGACGCAGCAATCTGAACAAGTGTTGTTACAACATCAAAATCAAATGAACGTGGGTAAATCTGACCCGTCGAATCAAGAACATTGTTAAAGCCAAGTTCCTTTGCAATTGCACCCTCTAATTTAAAGTGCGCATCTGCCGATCCAAGAAGATCAATTGAATCTTGAGCTGTGCCTACCGGGCCTTTGATTCCACGCATTGGATAGCGATCTTGCAAAGCCGTTAACCGTTCGTATGCAAATAACAACTCTTCAGCAGCCGAGGCAAAACGCTTTCCTAAAGTTGTAATCTGCGCAGGCACATTGTGTGAACGTCCTGCTATTGGTTGGTCTGCATACTGTGTTGCACGTTCTGCAAGACGGGCAAGAAGAGTTACGACTTTGTCATGAACAATCTCAAGTCCGTTACGAATCTGTAGCGCTTCAATATTTTCAGTTAAGTCGCGACTAGTCATTCCTGCGTGAATTGCTTCGTGCCCAGCAAGTGCGTTGAACTCTTCAATACGCGCTTTAACATCGTGGCGAGTCTGCTTTTCACGGGCATCAATTGACGAAAGAACCACCTGTGTAATTACATTTTCGTAATCTGTAATTACATCCTTGGAAATTTCATGACCTAATGTTGATTGAGCGCGCATGACGGCGATCCACAATTTACGTTCGGCGATGATTTTGGCCTCAGGCGCGAAGATTTCACGCATCGCAGTTGATGCATATCGGCTAGCAAGCAGGCTCATTGGTGAATTATCCGTCATTTAATTGCCCTTCTCTGCCACCGACGCATTAAGTGCGATGTCTGTGCGATAGAAAGATCCAGCTAATGAGATTTGGCTAATCGCACGGTAGGCACGGTTGCGGGCTTCAGTCAGATCCTCGCCAATTCCGGTGATTGTTAAAACACGACCACCTGATGAAACAACGCCTTGTTCAGTGACTGACGTGCCTGCGTGATAAATCTGAACATTCTCAATTGCAGAAAATCCTGTAATTACCGCGCCACCCTTAGGAGCTGCTGGATAACCTTCGGCGGCCAGAACAACTGTTACCGCTGAATCATCTTTCCAATCCAAAGTTGTCCCTTCTAAATTTCCGGTTGCTGCTTTATATAACAAAGTTGCAAGTGGTGTCTTCAGCAATGGAATTAAAACTTGTGTTTCAGGATCACCAAAGCGAGCATTGAATTCAATGACACGAGTTCCGTGATCAGTAAGAGCGAGTCCTGCATACAGCAAACCAACAAAGGGAGTTCCACGTGCAGCCATTTCAGCAATCATTGGTGCCAGAACTCTTGTATATGTATCGTCAATTATGTCTGATGGTGCCCATGGCAACGGTGAGTAAGCGCCCATGCCACCAGTGTTTGGGCCTTCATCGCCATCAAATGCGCGCTTGAAATCTTGTGCGGGTTGCATCGGAACAATTGTTGTTCCATCACTGATGCCAAATAGTGAAACCTCTGGACCAGTTAGATACTCTTCAATCACAACTCGCTTGCACGCTAATGCATGAGCTAAAGCTTCTTGACGATCATTAGTAACAACAACACCTTTACCTGCGGCCAGGCCGTCATCTTTAACAACATATGGCGCATCAAAAGCATCTAACGCAATTTCGATTTCTGCTTGTGTAGTACAAGTAAAGCTGTGCGCAGTTGGAACTCCAGCATCTCGCATAATTTCCTTGGCGAAATTCTTTGAACCTTCTATCTGAGCCGCAGCCTTGGATGGGCCAAAAACAGCGATTCCAGCTGCTCGCAAGATGTCAGCAACACCATTGACTAAAGGCACTTCTGGCCCTACAACAACGAGATCTATGTGTAGGCGCTGAGCTAATTCGAGGATTGCTTGATTATCAGTGATTGCTAACGGGTGACATTGCGCAAATTGTGCGATGCCTGGATTGCCAGGTGCAACATGCAGTTCTGTACATGCTGGATCTGCTTGCAGTCCTACTCCTAGTGCGTGTTCGCGTCCGCCGCTTCCGACTAGGAGGATTTTCATTCTTAGATGAAATCCTTTACGACAATTGTTTGATCGCGACCAGGACCTACGCCAATTGCGCTCATTGGCGCACCTGAAATCTTTTCGAGGAATGCAACATAATCTTGCGCATTCTTTGGAAGATCAGAAAGTTTGCGTGCGTTAGAAATATCTTCAGTCCAACCAGCAAGATATTCGTAAATTGGCTTTGCATGGTGGAAATCTGTTTGCGATGCAGGTAGCTCTTCAACGCGCTTTCCATCAATTTCATAGGCAACGCACACTGGAATCTTTTCCCAGCCAGTTAATACATCTAGCTTTGTTAGGAAGAAATCAGTTAAGCCATTTACGCGAACTGCGTAGCGAGCAATCGGTGCATCAAACCATCCGCAACGACGTGCACGACCAGTAGTGACACCAATTTCGCCACCAATACGACGCAATGCTTCGCCATCTTCATCAAATAATTCTGTTGGGAAAGGTCCACTACCAACACGAGTTGTATACGCCTTCAATATTCCGATTACCCGGTCGATCTTTGTTGGTCCAATTCCTGAACCCGTACAGGCACCGCCTGCAGTTGGATTACTTGATGTTACGAATGGATATGTTCCATGATCAACGTCGAGCAATGTGCCCTGAGAACCCTCTAAAAGCACTTTCTTTCCGGCTTTTAATGCCTCATCTAAAATCAAGACTGTATCTGCAACATATGGGCGCAAGAGATCTGCATACTTCAAATACTCTTCAAGAACTTCATCGACTTCAATGTTCTTGCGGTTGAAAACCTTAATTAAAATCTGGTTCTTATCGCGTAACGCACCTTCAAGCTTTTGGCGAAGAATCGATGGATCAAATAGATCCTGGACGCGAATGCCGATGCGGTTAATCTTGTCGGCGTACGCTGGCCCAATTCCGCGACCTGTTGTACCAATCTTTGACTTACCTAAGAAGCGCTCAGAAACCTTGTCGATTGTGCGGTGATAAGGAGTAATCAAGTGCGCATTAGTAGAAATTAAAAGTTTGCTTGTATCAATACCCCGCTCATTAAGGCCACGAATTTCTTCGAGCAAAACACCTGGGTCGATGACAACTCCATTGCCAATAACTGGAATTACATTGGGAGAAAGAATTCCGGATGGTAATAAGTGAAGTGCGTACTTTTGATCACCGATAACAACTGTGTGCCCTGCATTGTTTCCGCCTTGATAGCGAACTACGTAATCAACGCGATCACCCAATAAATCGGTAGCTTTACCCTTGCCTTCGTCGCCCCACTGAGCTCCGAGTAATACCAATGCAGGCATGAGTAAAGCCTTTCCGATTAGTTGTTAATTACTTGAGTGATGAAGTACCGGCAGAACGTAAATCTTCGCAACCGCGTACAACGCGAGCTGCCATTCCTGCTTCTGCAGCCTTGCCCCACGCACGTGGATCGTAAGCCTTCTTGTTTCCAACTTCGCCATCGATCTTTAGCACGCCGTCGTAGTTCTTCAGCATGTGATCAACAACTGGACGCGTAAATGCGTACTGAGTATCAGTATCGATATTCATCTTAATTACGCCGTAATCCAGTGATTCGCGGATTTCAGACAGTAGCGAGCCAGAACCACCGTGGAATACCAAGTCCATCGGCTTGCTTCCGGCAGGTAGACCAAGCTTTGCAGCAACGGCCTCTTGCAAAGTTGCAAGGATCTTTGGCTGCAATACAACGTTACCTGGCTTGTATACGCCGTGAACATTTCCAAATGTTGCTGCCACCATGTAGCGAGCATTCGCATCTGTTCCAAGAGTTTCAATTGTCATTAATGCATCTTCAGG
>CAIJHZ010000008.1 GCA_903820565.1 uncultured Actinomycetes bacterium | reverse complement strand
TGATCAAATCTTGGGTCTTACCTTTACACGTAAAGCAGCTGGTGAACTCTCTGTTCGTATTCGTAAGCGTCTTCGTCAACTATCGCAATTACCAGAGTTTAAACACATCACATCAACTAGCACTGCAGTTACTACCTATCATTCATACGCAGGCAAGTTACTGAGCGAACATGCAATCCGTTATGGAATTGATGCTGATGCTGATCCATTGGGAGAAGCAGCAATATGGCAGATCGCATCAGATGTTGTGCGCAACTGGTCAGATGATTCATATCGCAATGACAGCGCGGTCAGTACAGTAATTAAGGATTTGCTGGGCCTTTCAAAGTTGATGTTAGAGCACCAAGTAAAGGCTGCCGATATTGAAGCGATCGGCAATGAAATGCTTGAAAAGTTGCAGTTGCTGGGTGGCAGTACCAATGAAGATACCCGAGCAGTTGCTCGTGCTATGCAGCAACGCAATTCTTTGTTGCCTATGGTTGAGAGCTTTATGGAACGCCGCAAAGCTGCTGGCGAATTATCCTTTGATGATCAGATGTCATTGGCTGCAGATATTGCGCAAAACTTTGAAGATGTAGGCGCATTAGAGCGCGGCAAGTACACAGTGGTATTACTTGATGAGTATCAAGATACTTCTCAATCTCAGGTGCGTATGCTCTCTTCACTCTATGGGGCAGGCCATCCAGTCATGGCTGTGGGAGACCCGTCACAGGCTATTTACACCTGGCGCGGGGCTTCTGCCGGCACTATGGCCTCATTCCATAAGTACTTCCCAAAGGCGCAAGGACAAACCGGAATCGAACAATTCTCGCTTCCAACAACTTTCCGTAACGACACAATCATTTTGAATGCAGCAAATGCTATTAGTGCGCAAATCAAAGCTGATGGTGGACAACAGGTTGTTGAACTTGAAGCGCGGGATGGAGCAGGTGCAGGCGAGCTTGCCTACGGTATTTATGAAACTGTTGAAACCGAATCTCAAGCAATTGGTGAATACTTCAAAGCGCTTTGGAATCCAGATGACAATAAATCATTTGCTGTCTTGGTACGAAAGCGCAGTCAAATAGCAAGTATTGAAAATGCACTACGCGAGCAAGGTTTGCCGGTCGAAGTAATCGGTATTGGTGGCTTGATCCATATTCCAGAGGTTGCAGATGTTGTGACCTTGATGAAGATCATTACCGACCCTGATGCAGGTTCATCTCTGATGCGCCACTTAACAGGACCACGAATTAATTTAGGACCTAGAGATATTGCAGCCCTTGGCACTTTTAGTCGAGAGCGCGCAAAGGCAATGCACGCAGATTCAAAGAGTTTCATCAAAAAGATTGCTGCCGGAAATCCTGATCAGCTTGAAGCAGATGATCAATTCTCTGGCTCCATCATCGACGCGCTAGATGAAATCACAACGGCTAAGAAGAGTGGCTTTAGCGATCTTGGATATCAACGCCTAGTTACCTTTGCGCAAGATCTGCGTCGTTTGCGCTCACGTGCAGGTGGACAAATTACTGATTTAGTAACAGAGATTGAAAACTATCTAACACTTGAATCTGAAATTACCTTGCGCGAAGGTTCACAGACAGGTCGTCGCCACCTAGATCGCTTCTTGGATGAGGCATCAAAGTTTGAACGCAGCGGTGGATCCGTTTCTGCCTTCTTGGATTGGTTAGATGTTGCATCAGATGAAGAAGGTGGCTTAAAGGTTGGAGCCCCTGAAGTACGCACAGATGTGGTTCAAATCCTTACAGTTCACATGGCAAAGGGCGCCGAATGGGATGTTGTGGCAGTTCCTGGATTATCTGAAGGCACCTTCCCCGGTGTTAACCGCAGCGATCCAGATAACTGGTTAAAGAATGAAAAGCATGTTCCATTTGCTTTGCGCGGTGATGCCCATGAGCTTCCTTACTTCACCCTAGATGGCATTACTAAGAACAGTGATGCAAGTAAGGCGATTAAAGCTTTCGCATCTGAGTGCGTGGATAAAATTAAAATGCGTGAGGAAATGCGATTGGCATATGTTGCTGTCACACGTGCTCGCACGCACTTGATCTGCACAACCTCCTGGTGGCGAGATGGATCAAAATC
>CAIJHZ010000007.1 GCA_903820565.1 uncultured Actinomycetes bacterium | reverse complement strand
TGGCGATACGTTCGGTGACAGTAAAAAGGCTGGCTTTAGTACGATTTTCAAGAACTGCCACAACCACGTGATCAAACTGCTGGGCGGCACGTTTGATGATGTCTAGGTGCCCATATGTAATCGGATCAAAGGACCCTGGGCATACCGCGCGCTTCATGTGCCAAACGCTAGCAATACTGAGCCCAGTTATCCATTCTTACGGCTGGTAATTGGCGTAATAAATGGTCGCCTGCCCATATTTTCGCTCTCGCGCGGGCACAAACGCATCTGGCCAAATAAATTGTGTACCGCGCGTTGTCCGTTCAACTGCAATAAATGCATCTTGGTTGAGAAATTCATTATCGTACATCGCGCTCAAAATATCTTCGACAGCCTGATTTGAAAAATCATAGGGTGGATCAATGTACACAAGGTGGTATTTCTCTTTGGGCGCATCTTTTAAGAATCGTTCCGCACTCATTCCAAATAATTGAAATTTGCCTGTTGGATTTGATTTTTTAACTATTTCAAAATTAGCTTCGATTGTCTTTTGAGCCTCTTCATCTTTTTCAACAATATGAACCAATGATGCTCCCCGGGACAATGATTCCAATCCAATTGCGCCAGATCCTCCAAAGAGATCCAAAACTCGCAAACCTTCAAATGTTCCAAATTCAGATGCCAAGGAAGAGAACAAACCTTCACGCGCTCGATCAGATGTTGGTCTGGTCGCATCTGCAACAGCACCAAGAGTTCGACCCTTTGCAACACCTGCAATGATTCTCAATTGATTAACCCTTATCTAAATAGTCAACGGCTCGATCGCGCTGTAATTGTGCAAGTTCTGCCTTGAGCGCAGGATAGTCGGATAAATCATTATCTGTAGCAATCAATGATTCTGCATCGTCACGGGCCTGCTCGATCAATGCTTCATCACGCAGAACACGTAGCAGTCGCAAATGAGATTGCGTTCCAGATTGATTGGCTCCAAGAACATCTCCCTCTCGGCGTTGCTCAAGGTCGATTCGAGATAATTCAAATCCATCCAAAGTACCTGCAACGGAATTTAATCTCTCTCGAGCCGAAGTTTCTTCATCGCACTGAGTTACCAAAAGACAAAGCCCAGGTGAGATTCCTCGACCTACTCGACCACGTAGTTGGTGCAATTGTGAGACACCAAAACGATCCGCATCCATAATCACCATAATGGTTGCATTAGGGACGTCTACGCCAACTTCAATAACTGTTGTTGAAACCAAAACATCAATCTCGCCTTTTGTAAAAGCTTGCATCGTTGAGTCTTTTTCTTCGGCAGATAAGCGTCCGTGAAGGATCGCGATTTTTAACCCCTTCAAAGGACCCGCGTGCAGTGTTGGCGCTAACTCTTCAACCGAAGTTATCTCTGCTGACTCTTCGCCAAACAAGAAATCAATGTCCGCGTTTGCGTCGGAATCGGCGGTTATACGCGGTGCAACTACGTATGCCTGGTGACCTTGGGCGACTTCTTCGTTGATCCTTTGCCAGGCTCTTTCTAAAAAGCTTGGCTTTTCCTTTACTGGCACAACATGGGTTGTAATCGGTTGTCGCCCTAAAGGTAGTTCTCGCAATGTTGAAACATCTAAATCACCAAACACTGTCATTGCTACCGTTCGAGGAATTGGCGTTGCTGTCATAACAAGTAGATGTGGTGGCAGTACTGCTTTTTCTTTTAAAGCATCTCGTTGTTCAACGCCGAAGCGATGTTGCTCGTCTACAACTATTAATCCCAAATCCTTAAACTCAACTTTTTCCCCTAATAGTGCGTGTGTGCCGATAACGATGCCAGCATTTCCATTTGCTGCCATAGCCAGCGCTTCCTTTCGTGCTGCAGCGCTCTGCGAACCTGTAATCAAAGTTATTTGTGTGGCTTTTTCAGAACCACCAAGCATTCCACCCTGACCATATTCACCCAATAATTTCTGAATAGTTCGCACATGCTGAGCAGCCAAAACTTCAGTTGGCGCAAGGAGTGCAGCCTGTCCCCCGCTATCGACGACAGCCAACATTGCTCGTAGTGCGACAATTGTTTTACCAGATCCAACTTCTCCTTGTAATAATCGGTGCATTGGATGTGGTTGCGCCAGATCTGTTTCGATTTCATTGCATACTGCAATCTGACCTGCGGTTAGCTGGAAGGGTAATGTTTTATCGAAGGCATCTAGGATTCCACCGCTAATCCGTTTTCTCGACGTTGAATTAAGTTTCTTTAATTCGATTCTGCGCATAACCAATAAGGATTGCAGCAGAAAGGCTTCATCAAATGTTAAGCGCTCTCGTGAAAGCTCGGCGTGGTCTAAATCAGCTGGCTGATGCAATTGCACTAATGCTTGATGCAGCGAAGGATAATTATGTTTTTCACGAATTAAATCTGGTAAAAAGTCTTCAATCTCATCAAGAGCGTTAATCGCTAACTGGGCACACTGCGAAATTTTCCACGAAGGCATCTTGGCTGAAGCGGGATAAACAGGAAGATATTTTCCTGCGAAGCCTTCAACTGCGCTATCAACATCTGATCCGTCGGGAATCATTTCGTAATCTGGGTGAGACAGCTGTTTCTTATTATTGAAGATGCCGACTTTGCCTGCAAACAATCCTTGTCGTCCAACCTTTAAATCCTTTTCACGCCAGGCTTGATTAAAAAATGTTAATGACAATTTGTCGGTTCCATCGGTAACCACAACTTCGAGCATGCTGCCCTTACGTCCACGCATGGGCCTGTTTGACGCTGAATACACCTGCGCCAGAATTGTTGTCTCATCACCTTCATGAAGGGCCGATATGTCAGAGAGCTCTCCGCGCACCATGTACCGGCGGGGGTAATGACGCATGAGATCACCGACGCTTTTTATTCCAAAAGTGGTTTCGAGAACTTTGGCGGTGCGGTCACCGACAACCGCCGAAACCTTGTTGTCGAGATCTGCCACACGGGCATTCTCTCTCTAAATCGGTGAAAACTCGGGCAATATGCGGGAATTGGCATTGAACCCCGCCTACGGGGTACCCTTACGCCCTGTTCCCATTGGAACGAGATTAATAGAAAAGTTAAAAGGAGTACCGCTGTGGCATCAACATGCGATATCTGTGGCAAAGGGCCCAGCTTCGGAAACAATGTTTCTCACTCACAGGTCAAGACCCGTCGTCGTTGGAATCCAAACATCCAGCGCGTTCGTACCCTTGTTGCTGGAACACCTAAGCGTCAAAACGTTTGTACTTCATGCCTCAAGGCAGGAAAAGTTACTCGCTAAATTTTTGTAACAGTTAGTTGAAATGGCGCCAGGTATCTGGCCCTTTTTTCATTTCCGCTCCAAGGACACCACTGCCTTCAACAACTGTTCCTACGCAGAAACTACCTAATTCAATTCCCGTGGCTAGAAATACATGATCTTCTCCGCCGGCAAATATCCATTGCCACACATCTACATCCTGGCTGTCGGCTAACTCTTTCAGAGTAACAAACTCTGGGTGCTGGGAAATTAAGCCCTGGTCAAATCTCAACGCAACCCCTGAAGCATGTGCCAATTGATTTGCTTGAATAACAAGCGCATCACTCACATCACACATGGCATGTGCCCGATTATTTGAAAACTGAATTGCAGAAACATAATCAACGGTGGGTGCGCTGTATTCAGAGACGGCATGAACGGCTAAATCATCATCTAAATCTTTTTCAATTATTGAAAGTCCAGCAGCAGACCATCCAGGCAAAGATGAAATGTAGATTGAATCCCCAACTTGTGCGCCAGAGCGTTTAATGGGGTGATCAGCTTCTCCAATTGCAGTCATTGAAATTACTATGCATGGACCTTTAGCTAAATCTCCACCCACAACAAATGCACCACAACTGCGTGCTTCATGCGCAATACCTTCTGCCAGTTCTTCAATCCATTCCATGCTCTCTTGACCTGTAAGAGTTACTGCTGCTAATAGGAATTTCGGTGAGCTGCCCATCGCATACACATCTGCCAAGTTTGCAGCCGTAATCTTGCGCCCTATATCAAAGGCACTGCTCCATTTAGTTAAGAAATGCGTACCTTCAACAGCCATGTCACTTGTAATAACAGTTCGATCAGTTGTCGTCACGACAGCGGCGTCATCACCGATTCCAATTTCGACCCCACGATGAGTAGCGCCAAATATGCGCGTTAGTGCTGAAATCACGCCCGCCTCATCGAAGTTCATAGCACCTAGCCTAATCGACTAGAGAACTAGTGATGTTCTGCGGTAGCGTGTGAGCCTCGGCCAGAAAGGACCTCACATGTCAGTACAAGCTTTCATTCTGATTCAAACTGAAGTTGGCAAGGCATCGGGAGTTGCAGATGCAGTTGCAAAGATTCCTGGTGTAACGCTGGCCGAAGGTGTTACCGGTCCTTACGATGTGATCATGCGCGCTGAAGCATCAAGCATGGAAGATTTCGGTCGACTTGTGCTCTCAAAAGTTCAGGGCGTGCCAGGTATTACTCGCACATTGACCTGCCCAGTAACACACCTCAGCTAACAAAAAGGTCTAAGAAGACAGCGCAGTATCAATTAGCGCTGAAATTAATTCTGTATATGACACCCCTGAAGCTTGCCACAATTTTGGGTACACCGATGTTCCTGTAAATCCAGGCATCGTGTTGACTTCATTGATAATTATTTCGCCATCATTTGTATAGAAGAAATCACAACGAGCTAGACCAGAACATCCCAAGACATGAAAGGCGGCAACAGCAAGTCGTCGAATCTCATCTGCGTCTATTTCTGGAATATCTGCAGGAATTCTAACGGTGGTTGCATCATCTAAATACTTAGCTTCAAAATCATAGAATTCAAACTTTGGATTAACAATAATTTCGCCAACAATTGAGGCTTCGACCTTGCCATCTCGCTCTAACACTGCACATTCGATTTCGCGGCCGTTAATAGCGGTTTCAATCAAAATTTTTGTGTCATAAAGCAATGCATCTGTAATCGCTGACTTCAATTCAGCAGCACTCTTTACTTTATGTGTTCCGCGGCTTGAGCCTCCACTTGCTGGTTTTACAAATACTGGATAACTTAATGAATCTGTTGCGCTCTGCCAATCTTGTTGTGTGACTGCAACCCCGTCTGCAATCCTCATGCCGCTAGAGGCAAAAAGTGACTTTGCAACCGCCTTATCCATAGCCTGCGCCGATGCACTAACACCACTGCCGACATAGGCCATTTCAGCTTCATCAAGTAAGTTCTGAATCTTTCCATCTTCGCCAAATTCGCCATGCAGGACAGGAAAAACGCAATCAATATCCAACAACTGCCCGTCGATTGAAAATCCTGACTGACTCAATTCAATATGTCGCCCATTATCTTCAATTACTGGCATCTGTTTGTTAATGATCTCTAGTTGATAGTCAATCGGGAGGGCAACCCATGTGCCTGACTTGGTTATTCCAATTAACACCGGTTCAAAACGTTGTGTATCCAAGCCCTTTAGAACTCCCCCGGCTGATACACACGACACCTCGTGTTCACTGCTAGGTCCACCGCAAATAATTGCGATTGTCTGTTTACTCACCTAATAAAGTTTTCTGCTTTGGTTGTGATCTCCATTAAGCGGTCCATCGCTTGCGTCGGTGTGATTGAGCCAGAAACAACATCAGCAACAGCCTCGATTACCGGCACTTCTACTCCAACACGGTGGGCAATTTCAAGAATTGCACTGGATGACGCCACGCCTTCGACGGTCTTAGCTACTTCTATGCGAGCAACCTCCATCGACCCGCTTCGACCAAGAACTTCACCGAAGGTGCGATTGCGAGACAACGGAGAACCGCAACTTGCAACAAGATCTCCCATTCCAGCAAGTCCGGCGGCGCTTAGTGGATCTGCGTTATGAGCTGCACAGAGCCTTGCCACTTCATTAAGTCCACGTGTGATGAGCATGGCCTGAGTATTTTCGCCAAACCCTAGGCCGATTGAAATTCCAACAGCAAGTGCAATGACGCTTTTAATAGAGCCTGCAAATTCACACCCCAAAACATCCACAGATGTATATACCCGGTAATAAGGCGTATCAAAGAGTTGCTGAATCTTTTCAGCCAAAGCAATCGTTGGAGCAGCAGCAACTGCTCCTGCTGGTTGGCGGAGTATCAATTCATTGGCCAGGTTTGGTCCAGTAATGATGGCAACATTGTCCGACTCCATGACTTCATGAATAATTTCAGTCATTCGTGACAGCGTGCTAACTTCAATACCTTTCAATGTACTGACAAATATTGCACCTGGTTGCACAAATGGCTTCCAGATAAGTAAGTTTTCGCGCAATGCTTGTGCTGGAATCGCCAAAATATAGATGTTGGAATAATCAAAGGCTTCTTTAAGATCAGATGTCGCATTCAGTCCCACCGGAAGAGCGTTCTCGCCTAGGTACTTGGCGTTGGTGTGCTTCTCATTGATTTCATCGATGACCTTTTGATCACGGCCCCAAATCAGTACATGGTTACCGGCATCGCACAAAACTTGAGCAAGGGTGCTTCCCCACTGCCCTGCACCTAGTACTACTACTTTGCTCACTTTTTCTTATCCTTTTTGAAGTTTCCTGTACGCGGTAAATCTGAAGTATGGGGATCGAAAATCAAGGCTGGTCTTTTCTCGCCACGGATACCTTCAAGAATTGTAGTCAGCTCGCGCATTGCGTATGCGGTTGCTTCAATCAAAGCCTGAGGGTCATCTTGCTTTCCAAACCATGGTGAGAAATCTAGTGGTTTGCCACAGATTAATGTGATCTTGCTGCGCGGAAAGAATTTTATTTTCTTTCCATACGTTGGCATAGCTATGTGAGTGCCCCACTGCACAATTGGAATTACTGGAGCCTGGGTCGTGATCGCCAGGCGAGCAAGACCTGTCTTTGCAACCATCGGCCAGTGATCGGCATCTCTGGTGAGTGTTCCTTCTGGATAAACGCCTACTAAATGACCCGCGTTAATTAATGCAATGGCATGCTTGAGCGCATCACTTGCTGTAGCTGATTCTCGTTGAACTGGAATCTGACCGGCTGCTAGCAAAATTCGGCCGAGTACAGGAACTTTAAAAACGCCCTCTTTGCCGAGATATCTTGGTGCACGACCGTTCTTATATAAAAAGAAGGTAAGCAATAAAACATCAATGTAGGAAAGATGATTACTTATAACAATTGCGGGGCCACTCTTGGGTAAGTTTTCGGAACCAATCCATGTGCGCTTCGTTATCGCACGCAAAAGTGGAATAACAACAGATGCACCAATTCGAAACATGGGATTAACGCCGAGTGGCTTTCCGGTCGGAGGAGCATATGAAACTTTAAACTCCGTCATGTTCTCAATAATAGTGCGTCAAACACAAAAAACGGGGCTAGCGTTAGCCAACCCCGTTTTTTAAGTGAAGGAATTACTTCTTCTTAGCCTTCTTTACAACCTTCTTCGCTGCTGGCTTCTTCTTAGCAGGAGACTTCTTAGCAACCTTCTTAGCTGTCTTCTTGACAACCTTCTTCGCTGCCTTCTTTGGTGCCGCCTTCTTAGCAGCTGGCTTTGCAACTACCTTTGGCTCTGGCTTTGGTGCTGGTGCAAGCTTGCGATCTCCAGCAATAACTTCCTTTAGCGCCTTTGCAGGTAGGAAGCGTGCCTTCTTTGAAGCCTTGATCTTGATTGTTTCGCCAGTAAATGGGTTACGTCCCATACGTGCCTTGCGATCAACCTTCTTGAACTTACCGAAATCGTTGATCATTACATCTTCGCCCTTTGAAAGGTTACGGATGATTGTGTCAAAAACGATATCTACAGCGTGTGCTGCTTCTTTCTTGCTGTCGTTGAAGTGTGGTGCTAACGCAGCAATGAATTGGGCCTTATTCATTGAAATCCCCTTATTTACGCGTAAATGTTAAGCAACTGCTTAACGTGTTCATAAACCTACGCGCATACAAGGGGTGATGCGGTTATTGAAATGCGCGTGTCGCATTTTTATTTTTTCGAAAAATACTCAAAAAGCGCGATTTTTATGCGTGGAAAACCCTCAATCTCTCATCAAGGGTTTGCGCAACGAATTCTCACCCGCGCTTAAAAGCAAAGATTTACGCTTGTTTTAGACTCTTATGAACGAATCGGAAGAGTTGTTGGCTTGTATGTAGAACGTTTTTTCTCAAAAGAATCAATGGAATCAGTCTGTTTTAAGGTCAAACCAATGTCATCCAACCCTTCCATCAAACGCCAACGGGTGTAATCATCAATATCAAAGGCCAAACTCTTTGAACCGTAACCAACTGTGCGGGTCTCTAGGTCAACGGTAATCGCAGTTGATGGATCTGCTTCAACCGTTGCCCATAGCGTTTCGACTTCTGCTTGATCCAGAATAATTGTTAATAATCCGCCCTTAAGGGAATTGCCACGGAAAATATCTGCAAAGCGGCTAGAAATAACTACTTTAAAGCCATAATTTTGTAAAGCCCACACCGCGTGCTCGCGAGAAGACCCTGTTCCAAAATCTGCTCCGGCAATTAGAACTGTGCCCATTTTGTAATCATCCTTGTTTAAAACAAATTCAGGATCATTTCGCCACGCAGCAAATAAGCCATCTTCAAAACCACTGCGCGTAACTCGCTTTAAATAAACAGCTGGAATTATCTGGTCTGTATCAACATTGCTGCGACGTAGTGGAACGCCGGTTCCGATGTGCTTAATGAATTTTTCCATTTTAACCAGTAGCTCCTTACAGATCCGCAGGTGAAGACAAAGTTCCACGCAGCGCTGTTGCGGCTGCGACAAGTGGACTTACTAAGTGCGTGCGACCGCCCTTACCTTGGCGACCTTCAAAGTTACGGTTAGAAGTAGATGCAGAACGCTCTCCAACTGCAAGCTGATCTGGATTCATGCCAAGACACATTGAACATCCTGCATTACGCCATTCGGCCCCTGCATCAAGAAATACCTTGTCCAATCCTTCTGCCTCAGCTTCTAGTCGCACTCGCGCCGAACCTGGGACCACCAACATCCGCAACGTTGATGCGATCTTTTTTCCCTTTAATACATCTGCTGCTGCACGCAAATCTTCAATTCGCCCATTAGTACATGAGCCCAAGAAAACAGTGTCAATGGCTATCTTTTTAAGAGGTGTGCCGGCTTCAAGGCCCATGTAAACAAGTGCGCGCTCGGCCGCAGTGCGCGCTTCCGAATCTGCAATATCTGCTGGGTTTGGAACCACAGAATTGAGTGGCAAGCCTTGCCCTGGATTAGTTCCCCAAGTTACAAATGGTTCTAACTCATCTGCATTCAGATTAACTTCAACATCAAATTGTGCATCTGTATCTGTAAATAGTGTTTCCCAATAAGAAACAGCAGCAGCAAAATCTTCTGGTGCATGAGGCTTGCCTTTGATGTATTCAAATGTCGTTTGATCAGGCGCGATCAATCCTGCTCGTGCTCCAGCTTCAATAGACATATTGCACACTGTCATACGTGATTCCATAGATAGAGCCCGGATTGCGCTACCTCGGTACTCGATCACATATCCCTGGCCGCCACCTGTACCGATTTTTGCAATAATCGCAAGAATGATGTCTTTAGATGTAACTCCAGGCTTTAGCGAACCTTCAACGTTGATCGCCATAGTCTTCGGACGTTGCAAAGGTAATGTCTGTGTTGCTAGAACATGTTCAACCTCAGAGGTTCCGATACCAAAAGCAAGAGCACCGAAAGCACCATGTGTTGAAGTATGAGAATCTCCGCAGACAATTGTCATCCCGGGTTGAGTGAAACCTAGTTGTGGCCCAACAACATGAACAACTCCTTGATCTTTGTCTCCAAGAGAGTGAATACGAAGGCCAAACTCTGCGCAGTTTGCACGCAAGGTATCAACCTGCAGCTTTGAGACTGGATCTGCAATTGGTTTATCAATGTTAAGAGTTGGCACATTGTGATCTTCTGTAGCAATTGTTAGATCGGGGCGACGTACAGTGCGTCCTGCAAGGCGCAGACCATCAAATGCTTGTGGGCTAGTTACTTCGTGGATTAAATGTAGATCAATGTAAATCAGATCTGGTTCGCCTTGTGCTGCACGAACAACATGCTCTGCCCAAATTTTCTCGGCTAGCGTTTTACCCACGATTGCGTACTCCTTGCTCAGCTAGTTGCGTATCACATCTTGAGATGTTAATATCACTCTATGAACAGAAATAATAGCGGAGTTGGCGTATTAGATAAAGCCGTCTCAATTTTGAGCACCTTAGAAGCCGGCCCGCATTCACTTGCTGAATTAGTTGCCGCAACAGGTATCGCTCGCCCTACCGCCCACCGCTTAGCAGTGGCCCTTGAATTCCACCGCTTAGTAGCTCGTGATTTAACGGGACGATTTGTTTTAGGGCCTCGTTCAGGCGAACTAGGCGCTGCCGCTGGTGAGGATCGCTTGCTAGCCGCTGCAGCCCCCGCTCTGGCGGCACTGCGCGATGCAACTGGAGAAAGTGCCCAGCTATATCGCCGCCAAGGTGATCTACGTATTTGTGTTGCTGTGGCTGAACGCTTATCAGGGTTGCGCGATTCTGTCCCTGTTGGCGCCGCCTTAACTATGCATGCAGGATCTGCTGCACAAATTCTGCTTGCTTGGGAAGAGTCAGAAAAGATTCACCGTGGTTTAACTAACGCCAGATTTACCGCAGCTCAATTATCTGCAGATCGTCGTCGCGGATGGGCGCAATCAGTTGGTGAGCGTGAAGCTGGTGTGGCATCTGTTTCAGCACCTGTGCGCGCACCAAATGGAAAGGTTATTGCCGCGGTAAGCATAAGCGGCCCGATCGAACGTCTAGGACGTCAACCTGGCCGCATTCATGCCGCTGCTGTAGTTGCTACTGCAGCTCGTCTGACTGAACATCTAACTCGCGAATAACGCGAGCAATTGTAGGAAAAGAAAAACCTTTTCTTTGTAGCAGGGATTGAATTCTGCGAATCTGAACCTCTGGCGCAAGTCGACTCATAGTGTTGTACTTCTTCATTCCCAAAGAAAATGCAGTTCGATACTCAGATTCGTCATCAATCTCATCCAACGCCTGATCAATACTAAATTGATCTAATCCCCTTGTGCGAAGTTCTCCAGCAATAATTCGCTTAGATAATTTCTTGGAGGTATGACGTGATTGAGTCCATGCCTTTGCAAACTCTGAATCGTTGATCAAACCATTTTCCTGAAGGCGAAAAATCGTTGCCTGGGCAACATCATCTTCAACTCCACGCTTTTTTAGGTGAGCCAGAAGCTCACCCTTACTCTTAGCGCGCGTAACCAAAGCATTAAGTGCAAT
>CAIJHZ010000006.1 GCA_903820565.1 uncultured Actinomycetes bacterium | reverse complement strand
TTACTGCAACGCAATAGACTTACTGCATTATGAACGCTGGTATCAATTCATTGGATCTACGTGATGATCTAGCACTTGCGCACGCATTAGCGGATTTGGCTGATGCGATTTCTCTTGATCGTTACCAGGCCCAGGATTTAGTAATCACAACTAAGCCCGATAACACACCGGTAACTGATGCCGATCGCGCTGTTGAAACTGCAATTAGAGAAGCTCTAGCAACGCACCGCCAATCTGATGGATTAGTCGGTGAAGAGTTTGGTAGCGATAAGGGAACATCTGGTCGCTATTGGGTAATTGATCCAATTGATGGAACAAAAAACTTTATGCGCGGTGTCCCAACGTGGGCAACTTTGATCGCACTTGTGCAGGTAGATGCTTCAGGTAGTGAAGAAGTAGTTGTTGGAATTGCTAGCGCACCCGGACTTGCTCGTCGCTGGTCAGCAGCCAAAGGTCATGGCGCATTTGTACGATTTAGTGGGGCAACTTCCACTGATGATTTTGATGGTCCGGAACAGTTCAATAACGAGAAAAAGATTTCAGTATCAAAGGTTTCCGCACTAACAGATGCATCAATTTCATACTCTGATTTTGTTGGTTGGGGAGATCGCTTAGAGCCGTTCCAAAAAATGCTTGCACATGCCTGGCGCACACGAGGTATTGGTGACTTTTGGTCGCACATGCTCGTCGCAGAAGGTGCAGTTGATATCGCGATCGAGCCCTCACTTGCTGTGTGGGATATGGCAGCGCTGGACATCATTGTTCGAGAAGCTGGTGGTAGTTTCACAAATACAGCTGGCCACGATGGACCATTCGGTGGCAGCGGTGTTTCAACAAACGGATTGCTGCACAACGCAGTAATCAACGGATTAAATCCCTAAAAAAGGACATCATGAGCCAACTTCTGGAGCCAGTAACACTTTCTGTTCAGGGAATGACCTGTTCTTCATGTGTTAACTCAGTGGAAAAAGCGCTCAATAAAGTCGACGGAGTGAGTGCGACCATTAACTTTGCAACAGAAACTGCCCACATTATGGCGCCAGCAGAAATGAATCCTAAGGATTTAATAAAGATTGTAGAAAAAGCAGGGTATTCAGCAACATTATTGGTAGACGCCCAATCGGTTACTTTGCATAGTAAAAAATCTGCTCGTGCCTTCTTCTTCGCATTTATTTTTGCAGTACCTGCAGTTGCGATTTCCATGATCATGAGTTGGCATCACCAGATTGACATGTGGGTTCATCAGATCTTGGATAACTTTGGATTACCACATCCTTTGTATTCACCAACTGCGTGGGTAGTAATCGGGCTGAGCGCACCAGTTGTGCTGCTTGTTGCCTATCCAATTCACAAAGCTGCTTTTAGAAACATATTGCACCCAACCATGGATAACTTAATTTCGATGGGTTCATTGACTGCCTTTGGTTGGTCAATCTATGCAAACTCAACAGGTGCTGGCGATGTGTACACCGAAGTTGCAGCAGGCGTAATTTTCTTTGTAATTCTGGGTCGATACTTAGAAACACGGGCAAAGGCA
>CAIJHZ010000005.1 GCA_903820565.1 uncultured Actinomycetes bacterium | reverse complement strand
CTTTAATCCGCAACTACTTAAAAGATTTCTTTTAAGTTAGTTCTTTACGTATAGAGCTGGGAACAAGAAGGTTCCTTGTGGATCCCAGAATCCAACGCCGCCGACCTTAGATCCCCAAGACAATTGTGTCTTAGTGAATACTGGGCGACCGATCCAGTAGTTGTCCATAATAGTCTGGCCCAACTCTTGCCACATCTTGATCTGCTTAGCGCGGTTTGTTTCAGCCGATGCTTTGTCAGATTTTACTTTGAATGCAGCGTATGCAGGATCATTCCATGTTTGGGTGTAGTTTCCGCCGCCGCCCTTGATAAACAACTCAGGGATAACAGTTGAAGCATTTGCCCAGTCTGGGCCCCAACCAACAGATGAGATGTCATTTTGCTTTGTAACATCACGAACTGTTGCATAGTAAGTACCTGATGGAATGAAGTTGAATTTAATTGCAATTCCAGCAGCCTTCATCGCATCTTCAATCAAAACAGAACCTTTTTGATTTGAAGCAGTGTTTGGAAGATCCATGATGATACCTGTTGAGGTAGCACGTGTATAAGCAGCTGCACACTTAGTCTTTGCTGCTTCTAGGAACTCCTTAGCCTTTGTTGGGTTTCCGTTAATGCTCCAGAATGGCTCGTGAATATTGCCAGTTGTTTTTGCATAGTCAGGTCCAAGGTTTGGCTTCATGATGCTATCGCCAGGTGCACCGTAGAACGTTGATCCACCTGCAAGGTCGATCAGTGCTTGGGTATTAATGGCGAAGAAGAATGCCTTACGAACTTCAATACAATCCATGTGGCCCGCTGACAAGTTCATTGCGTAGTAGCGAACATATGGATCGTTAACATTCATTCTTTGTGATGCTTTTGTAGCATCAGCAAAGTATGCGGTGTTATTTGTTGACTGTAATGCATCTAGGTTTACAGCGTTTGGAACGCCATCCTTAAGGATTAGGTCATCGCGAAGGTCCTCAGCCAAACCAAATTGAACAACAATGTCATCTGGATATGGCGTACGAACTGGATCGCTTGACTTCTTCCAAGAAGTATTACGTACTAGACGCATTTCATCGCCAATTACATACTTATCAATCTTGTATGGGCCAGAAGCAAATGGACGAAGGTCATACTTATCGCCAGTGTCTTTTGACTTCTTAATTGGTGAAAATGCTGGATAGGTCATTGCATAGTTGAAGTCAGCAACAGTACGTGAGAGTTTGAATGTAACAGTGTTACCTGAACATGTAACTGCCTTGTCGTATAGCGCTTGACCGGTCTTCTTGTATGGACCCTTGTAAGCAGATGTGCCATCAGCAAGTGTTGGAACATCAAGCATTGAGATCGCATATGTTGGACCATCAGTTAATACATCTTGAGCAAAAGTACGTGAAATTCCGTACTTAACATCTGCACATGTAATAGCTGATCCATCTTCCCAAGTAACGCCAGAACGAAGTGTGAACTTCCAGGTCTTAGCGTTGTTACTTGGAACACCGGTATTTGTTGCAAGATCTCCGATAAGAGTTGCACCAGTAGCACCAG
>CAIJHZ010000004.1 GCA_903820565.1 uncultured Actinomycetes bacterium | reverse complement strand
CCCGGTGGGGGTCGAACCCACACTTGTGCGATTTTAAGTCGCATGCCTCTGCCATTGGGCTACAGGGGCGAATCTTCAGGGGGTAAATCTACCTGTCTTTTCCGCCGCCAATTTCATCTCATTCTTCGCCTATTTGATTAGGGACCAAGCCATTCCATCCAAGATATCTGACTCAGATGCAACGAATTCGGTAGCTCCAGTTGCTGCCATGATTCTAGAAAGTACTAGTGAGCCTGCGGTAATTACATCAACTCTGCCCGGATGCATAAAGCCTAGGGATGCGATCTGATCTTTATTCATTGATTGAAAACTTGCCGCAACCTTATGGACTTTATCGGATGAGATTCTAGAAAGGTGAATTAAGTGGCGGTCATAATCAGTTAACTCAAGGGCGGCTGCTGCAACGGTTGTGGCAGTGCCGGCAACTGCGACTAAAGTTTTAGCAGTAGTAATTGGTACAACTGCAGCTGCTTGAGTTATCGCAATATCAATATCAACAATTGCTTGAGCAATTTGGGCCATAGATGGTGGTTGAGTATTTAAATGTCGCTCACTCATCCGAACACATCCGATATTCACGCTTTTTGCAAAATCCACCTTTTCACTTCCAAATACAAACTCAGTAGAGCCGCCACCAATATCAACAACTAGGAATGGCGCATCACTTTGTCTTAACTCTTTTGTTGCGCCAATAAATGAAAGCTCTGCCTCTTCCTCACCTGGAATAACTTCAACCTCAATACCCAAGATCTCTCTAACCCCATCAATAAATAAATTTCTATTAGATGCATCTCTAGTGGCACTTGTTGCACAAAATCTAATTTTTTCAACACCTTTACTTGCAATTTGATCGCGAAATGATTCAACGCTGAGTCACAAGGCTCTTTCCAATCATTGGTCACATAATACGCTTGTTCCAACACCTCAGGGTGAGCATTTACGATCATGTTATACCGATCTAAGAGATGTTGCTTTTGTTCTTCGGTCAGACCATATTCATCCCTGCCAGCACAGGCAAGAAAGGTAATCTGGCTAAGTATTAACTGGTCCAGGCTAGCGAGGCTTGTTACCGAAGTGGTGGCCTCGTTGAATGTGTCCTTGATTTCGTTCATTCTTCAACTCCGAAATGTTCTTTAATATCTTTAAGATGTTTCATGGAACGCAAATACTTTTCAGTATTGTGGCCATCACGGGTAATACCCATCTGAATAGTTAGAATACATTCCTTCACAATCAACTCGGCGAACTTTTCAATTTCATCGTCTAACAAAGAGGCTGCATGGTCATTGCTGTATACTGCGCCAGCCTGTTCAGCAAGTTCTCGAATTCGTTCGTTCATTCTTCAACTCCAAAATGTTTTTTACATTTGTGAAATGGCATAATACGACCAAGCCATCCAATCAGTTCACCGCAATTTTGGCAACAGTATGATGGGTATTTCTTCATTTCAAATCGCCACGCAGGGTGTGCCACATTTTGGGATCGGTGCCCAAGTAGATACGATACTTTTGGTAATTGCGCCATTGGCTCAGGCGGTTCACACCACGCTCAACCCAGTCAAACATGGCACTGCGGAACCACAAGGGATTCACAATGGCCACAACAAGTGCTGCCGCCACAGGCACAATCAACACAGCCACAACCAGCCAATGGAATGTCATGGCACGGTAATAACGGCCACCACCGGGCACCAGTTCAATTTCTTTGCTCATATTTGCCATTCCTTTCTCGTAGGGCGTTTTTTGAGAATCTTGTCAGCCACTGCCGACAGGGCTTGCGTGACATCTTCCGCAGTGTCTGGGTCAGTGCTCTTTTTGAGACCCAATGCAACCTTTTCTTCTGCTGTGAGTTTACGCAGGGCCGCACGCCGCAGTCGCAGACGCTCTTGTTTGCGTTCTTCCTTTTCGCGGGCCTTGCGGTCTGCTTCTTTGTGTTTGGCCCACCATTCACGCACCTCGTCATCACGGAGTAACAACAGATCTTCAATCTTGTTGTTTTCCAGTTCAGTCATGGCCTTGCAGGCAATGCGAGCCAGCATGTCGGCACGGTCTTTTATTTCTCGGTATTGCCAAGAATCAGTGGGGCTAGAATATCTATCCGATTCATAATCTCTACAGGGCATGTTACTCTCCTTGTGTCTGCAGGGCTTTTAAAAACTCCACACATGCGGCCTCAGTGCGTTTGGTCACTACCACTCGGCCGCCCCAGAAGCCCACATACAGACTGCGGTGCTCCACAAACTTTACTTCACCGTCCACACCTGTGTGCTTTTGACGAGCCACTGACTTGGCAGGTGCGGCTTTTTTTGCAGGTGCTTTGGGCACTGGGGCCACAACAGGCTTTGCTGCCACTGCCTTTGCAGGTGCAGGCACTTTCAACGGTGTTGGCTCAAAGCCATGCTTGGCGTCATAGCGGGCTATGGCTTTCTCATCCATGCCCCATGTGGCCAGCAGTCGTTTGACTTCTGTGCCGGGCAGTTGATTCCAATGTATGATAGGGTCAGTCCAGTTAGTCATGTTGGGCTCCTTAATAAGATTGATGTGAATGTCCGATACGATACACGGGTGCGCCTGGCGTCAAATCATTTTCCGGAGTATACACTTCCGGCAACATGATCTCTGCAAACTCGCCGTAGGAGTAATAACCGGACTCGGTCACTACCAAGCGAGCATCAGCGGGCAGGGCACTGAGTGCCTCGATCATTTGTGCTACAGTTATAGTGGTCATCTCAAGCTCCTTTGTTGTCTATGTGTGTATTATAGCAAAACGGTCTTTTGGTGTCAACCGTTTTGCTTCACGCGAACGTCCGTGTTCAGCGCAGGTGCATACTTTTGTATTAACTCGCGCTCCAACTTGTGCGCCGCAGTTTTGCCGCGCACAATGTCCACGATAGCCACGTTCATTGCTTCAGTACCGTTTGCGCGAATTGCTTCGTACAGGTTCCAGGCTTTGTCTTCAGTACGGCTACGGTAGATGTGCTTGTTCACACGGCTACGAAGCGACATTGTGATTGTGCGCTGGGTTTTTGCGGTAATACCAATGTAGTACTCAAATCCAATTTGGATACAGTACACAATGTGGCTGCGATCAGTACGTTTCTTTCTCATCATGT
>CAIJHZ010000003.1 GCA_903820565.1 uncultured Actinomycetes bacterium | reverse complement strand
TCGTGATCTAGATGCGATGATGCAGTTATTTGAATCTGCTGCTCGTTATTCAGAACGTTTTCCGTTATCAGGTCCTGCTGCTTTCATTAATGAAATCGCAACTGAAGATATTGCTGGCGATGTTATTACAGCAAAGGGAGTGCGCCCAGACTTCGTAGAAATCTTGACCGTGCACAGTGCAAAGGGTCGCCAGTGGGATTTGGTTGCAGTTGCCGGTTTGCAAGAAGGAACATGGCCAAATTTAAAGCAACGTTCTTCATTGTTAGGTGCCGAACGTTTAGTAGAACGCAAGCGAAACCCAGAAACTCCAAGAGATCAATTGGATGTCATTGCAGCAAACGGACTGATGCAGGATGAACAACGCTTATTTCATGTGGCCTTAACCCGCGCCCAGCAATCACTTTTAATCACTGCGGTTCAGCGTGAGGATGAAGAGCCATCACAATTTTTTGAAGAGATCGAAGTCATGTTTACTACAGCTAAAGGTGATGAGCCCGCTCTTACTGATGTTCCTCGCCCAATCACAGCACCTGCATTAGTGGCAGAACTTCGTGCGCAGCTAGCTGGGCCAAAGGCACCGGAAGCCGCAGCGCTATTAAAGGCGATGAGTACCGAGGGAATACATCTTGCTAGTCCAGATAGTTGGATTGGTTCGGTGCCCATTAGCACCGATGCGTCAGTTATTGATGCAGACCAAGAGGTAATTGTTTCACCATCAGGTGCCGAAGCTTTTCTTGAATGCGGCGTTAAGTGGTTCTTACAAAATAACGGTGGTTCAGATGGTGACAGCACCGCACAAGTATTGGGTTCTGCAATTCACGCATTTGCAGCCAAAATGGTGCAAGAACCTGATATTAGTCGTGAACAGCTAATTGAATCCTTGGAAAAATCGTGGAAGTTAATTGATCCTGAAAGTGGCTGGGTCAGTGCATCCCATCTTGAATCTGCAGTGATCATGCTTGAAAAGTTTGTGGAATACCACAAGGAAACTAAACGTGAAGTAAAGGGCGCAGAGCTACGCTTTAATGTGAAATTAGGCCGCGCTCGAATTATCGGAACAGTGGACCGTCTTGAAATAGAAGCTGATGGTTCGCTATTTATTATTGACTTTAAAACCGGAAACACTGCAATTAGCAAAGAGGATGCGAAGAAGAACTTGCAGCTTGCTAGTTATCAGTTAGGCGTTGCCGAAGGTGGATTTGCAGACGGCAATAAGTCGGCAGGTGCCGAACTTGTGTATTTGGGCACAAGTAGTGCTGGGGCAGCAATCCGCCAGCAGTATGCAATCGATCTAGAGGAAACCAAAGCGACAATCGAAACGATTGGTGAAGGCATGGGTGCTGCGACCTTCTTCGCTACCATCAACAAGCGCTGTAAAGGCTGCCCAGTAAGGAAATCCTGCCCTGTTCAAAGTGATGGTCGGGCGGTGAACGAGTCATGACAAAAGCCCAGTACACACCTGAAGACATCATCAAAAAGTTGCAGGCACATCCAAAGTTTGGTTCAGAGATTAAGCCGATTACTAAACACCAATCAGCGATTATTAGTAGCGGGCTAGAACCAGCCGTTGTTATTGCAGGTGCCGGCTCTGGCAAGACTGAGACAATGAGTAACCGTGTTTTGTATCTGGTCGCCAACGGTTTTGCCACACCAGATCAAATCTTAGGTCTGACCTTTACTCGTAAAGCTGCCGGTGAGCTATCTGTTCGTATTCGTAAGCGTTTGCGCCAGCTCTCACAACTAAAAGAGTTTGAGCACATCACATCTTCAAACACTTCGGTAACCACCTACCATTCTTATGCTGGAAAATTACTGAGTGAACATGCAATTCGTTATGGAATAGATGCTGATGCCGATCCATTAGGCGAGGCAGCAATCTGGCAGATTGCATCAGATGTTGTGCGCAATTGGTCTGATGATTCATATCGCAATGACAGCGCGGTTAGCACGGTCATTAAAGATTTGTTGGGTCTTTCCAAATTTATCTTGGAGCACCAAGTTAAGGCATCGGATATCGAAGCGATCGACAATGAGATGCTTGAGCAGTTGCAGCTCTTGAGTGGTAGTACTAATGAAGATACCCGCGCAGTTGCGCGTGCTATGCGTCAACGTAATGGTCTATTACCTATGGTCGAAGCTTTCATGGAACGTCGAAAAGCATCAGGTGAGCTTTCATTTGATGATCAGATGTCGTTGGCTGCAGACATTTCACAGAACTTTGCAGATGTAGGAGCATTAGAGCGTGGTAAGTACACAGTTGTTTTACTGGATGAGTATCAAGACACTTCACAATCTCAGGT
>CAIJHZ010000002.1 GCA_903820565.1 uncultured Actinomycetes bacterium | reverse complement strand
CAATCTCCTAAACCGAGTATTTCTTGCCCGTCTTGCAGGTACCGCGGTCTTTGACCCAAATGGTGATCCAGTAGGAAAGGTGCGAGATGCTGTCGCGACCCTTCGTTCAACAAATCAGCCACCACGAATTCTTGGTTTGGTTGTTGAAGTTCCATTGCGTCGACGCGTCTTTGTTCCAATCACTCGCGTAACTTCTATTGAAAGTGGAGCAGTTGTAATAACTGGTTTACTAAACATGCGCCGATTCGATACACGCCCCGGTGAGGTTCTAGTTCTTGGTGAAATGCTAGATCGTTCAATTACATTAATTGAATCTGGAGAAGCTGTTGTAGTTGAAGACATGGGAATGGAAGAAACCCGGACTGGTGATTGGTTTATTAATCGTGTTCACATCATGCGTCGAGGTCGAGGCTTGCGCAGAAAAGGTGCAACATCGACAGTTGCCTGGGAAGAAGTCACTGGTTTTGCTACGACCGAACAAAATCAAGGTGTTGCAAATTTGATGTCTACTCTTGCCAATCTACGTGCCGCCGACCTTGCTGCAGTTTTGCAAGACCTAGCGCCTAAGCGTCGTATTGAAGTTGCAATCGCACTTGATGATGAGCGTCTTGCCGATGTGCTTGAAGAAATGGATGAGACAGATCGGGTTGCATTATTAGCCGAACTTGAAGGTGAGCGCGCTGCAGATGTATTGGGTGAAATGGATCCAGATGATGCTGCTGATTTGCTTCGAGAAATTGGTGAAGAGCGTGCCAATGCACTTTTAGAATTAATGGAGCCTGAAGATGCTGAAGATGTTCTGCGTCTTATGAATTATGAAGATTATTCGGCTGGCGGAATGATGACAACTGAACCAATTGTATTGACCGCAGATTCTACGGTTGCCGATGCGTTAGCTGCAGTTCGTCAAAAAGAGATTTCTCCAGCTCTTGCTTCACAAATTTATATCTGTCGTCAGCCAGTTGAAACTCCAACCGGTCGCTTCATTGGTGTTGTTCATTATCAGCGTTTATTACGCGAACCACCTGCAACATTGTTGGGCTCGATCGTTGATAGCGATTCAAAAGGTGTAAATCCTGATTCTTCATTGCACGAGGTTTCATCGTATTTAGCTAGTTACAACATGCTTTCTCTGCCTGTAGTGGATGCAAACGAGCGTTTATTAGGAGCGGTCACAGTTGATGACGTCCTGGACCACTTGCTGCCTGCAAATTGGCGACATGATCATCGAGAAAAATCACCAGTAACTTTTAAGTCAGAAACACTGTAAGGAGGTCAAGAGATGGCACGCACTAATGGTTTAGACACACCACGCGAGACTCGACGTTCGCTCCGCCCTAATTTCGATCCAGAAGCTTTTGGTCGCTTGTCAGAACGTTTTGCACGTTTCTTAGGAACTGCGCGCTTCCTTGTATACATGACATTTTTCGTAATGTTTTGGGTGTTATGGAACTTTATTGCTCCTGTTGATCTTCGATTTGATGATTACCCATTTATTTTTCTAACTTTAATTCTCTCATTGCAAGCATCGTATGCGGCACCACTGATACTTCTTGCACAAAATCGCCAGGCAGATCGAGATCGAATTCAACTCAATCAAGATCGCGAGCAGAACGAACGTTCAATAGCAGATACCGAGTATCTAACCCGTGAACTTGCGGCTTTACGTAATTCTCTAGGCGAAGTTGCTACCCGAGATTTTGTTCGCAGCGAACTTGCAGACTTAGTTGAGGAACTTGCAAAAGAGCTACGTCGAGATTCCCAATCGGACTCCGAGTAAAGATTTATTTCGCTTCACAATCTTTTCTGCTATCTCTAAAATCGCAAGAGCAGCTACTGAAGTTGGATCTGCTTCTACTACAGGCGCCCCTTCGTCTCCACCGGTTCGCAATGCTGGACTAAATGGAATTTTTCCAAGCAATGGAACATCGCTACCAACCAATTGGGATAGGCGACGAGATGTTTCTTCTCCCCCGCCTTCACCAAATAGTGACATTGGTTCACCACATGCTGGACACGGAAACTGCGACATATTTTCAATTACACCGATTACATGCTGATGGATTTGATGAGCAATTCGTCCCGCGCGCTCTGCAACTTCGGCTGCTGCAATTTGTGGGGTTGTAACAACGACAATTTCAGAGTTCGGAATTAACTGGCCAAGTGAAATAGCTAAATCGCCCGTTCCGGGTGGGAGATCAATCAATAAGAGGTCGAGATCGCCCCAATACGCATCAGAAAGTAGCTGCTCAAGCACGCGGTGCAACAACGGTCCACGATAGGCAACAGGATCTGATCGTTCGGGTTTAAACATCTCCATTGAAACAGTCTTTACGCCATAGGACTCGAGGGGAATAAACATTTGATCAATTGCTGTCGGGCGTTGTCCCATCAGGCCCATTAATCGCGGAATTGAGTGACCATAAACATCGGCATCTAATATGCCAACATTCAAACCCTTTTTAGCAGCCGCAACTGCGAGATTTGCAGTGACAGAAGATTTTCCAACTCCGCCTTTTCCAGAAGCAATTCCGATAACCCGAGTTAGTGAATCAGGTTGAGCAAAAGGAATGAACTTTTCTCTTCCCCCTCGAACAACTTTTTTTACATTATTACGCTGCTCTTCGGTCATTACTCCAAAACTTAAATCTACTGATGTGACCCCTTCAATAGAGGTGATTGCAGTTGTAACATCATTGCGCAATCGATCTTGCATCGGACAAGCAGAGATTGTCAGTAAAACAGTGACCCTTACAGCACCATCATTTTCTTGTAAATCTTCGACCATTCCTAAATCAGTTATTGGATGACGAAGTTCGGGGTCTTGGACCTTACTTAATGCATCAGCAATCTGGTCAATTAAATTCATAGAAGATCTGGATCAATCATCGCCACCGGACGATTTACTGTTGGCTTGTGTTTTTCTTCATCCAATAAATCTGCAACTTGCTTTCTTAAAAAAGTCTTTGGATTTAAATCTTGTGGCTGCAAATCTTCAAAGCCAGGTCCTAAGTTTTCGCGAAGTTCGGCAGTCGCGGTTGTAGCTAAGTTACGAATTTTCTTGATCCATTGAGCAGCTTCAACGGCTAACTTCGGCAAACGCTCGGGGCCAACTAAAAGCATGCCCAGAATCGCAAGCCCTAATACTTCACCTGCGCCGATGTCAAAGAACATATCGCTAGCCTACGCCAATTATTTCTTTGCCGCGATCAGATTGAGAGTTACTGATTTCTTTACTCCATCACGAATAAACACTAGAGATACTCGATCCCCTACATTTTTGGAGCGAACCGAAACAATTAACTCTTCTGGAGTATTAATCTTTTTACCATCAAACTCGATTATGACATCGCCACCCTTGAGGCCCGCCTTTTGCGCTGGGCTCCCTGGCAAAATACCTTTACCTGCTGTAGAAATTTGGGCACCAGCGCCCATGTAATTTACATCTAACGAAACTCCCACAACTGGATATGTTGCAACTCCATACTTGATCAATTGATCTGCAATCTTACGTGCTTGATTAATTGGAATTGCAAAACCTAAGCCAATGGAACCAGCTTGAGAAGATGTGCCAAGAGAAGCAATTGCTGAGTTGATTCCAATTACCGCACCAGTTGCATCCACTAATGGTCCGCCTGAATTACCTGGATTGATTGCAGCATCAGTCTGTAAGGCATTGATGTACGAACTTTCTGTGGTTGAATCTCCTGTAGTTACTGCGCGATCTTTCGCACTAATAATTCCGGTAGTAACAGTGCCTGATAATCCAAGTGGTGAACCAATTGCAATCACAGCATCGCCTACTGCAATTGTGTCGCTGTTACCAAATTGCAGCGCTTTTATGCCAGTTGCTTCAATTTTTAGCACCGCTAAATCAAAAGATGCATCACGGCCAATTACTTTTCCAGTGTATACAGTCCCGTCATTCAGAGAGACTTGAATTTTTCCGCCATTAAGCACAGCGTCCCTGATCACATGGTTATTCGTGAGGATGTATCCAGTGCTATCGATAATAAAACCAGATCCGGTTCCACCACCATTTATTGTGCGGGTGTCAATTGAAACTACTGATGGCAATACTCTTTGTGCAATTCCTGCTACTGAATCTGGAGCACGTTCGATTGTGCTCGTGGATGTCACCAGGTTTGCGTTGCGAAAGAGCGAACCTCCAGCTGCATTAACTCCTAAGAAACCACCGAGAGATCCAGCAAGTAATGCGACTACAAAAAGATTACCTTTTGCGCTTTTGGAAGCTGCTGGTGCCTGCCACCATGGAGTAGTTGTAGCCGTAGAATTCTTTTTTTGTGGAAATATCATGTCAGTCTCTTTACACCTTGGTGGCTACAAGTAAGCCATCGCCTATTGGAATTAATGAACTTACCCAATGCTCAGAGTCATTCTTAATGATTTTTCCAGCATCACGCAATGCCACAGTTTTTGGATCTCGTTGTGTGGCATCGCTGACTTTGCCTCCACCATAGTAATTATCAATTACTAGCGCTCCACCACTTCGCAAAATGCGGTGTGCCTCGCTGATTACATAGCTGAGATCCTCAGGGTTATGACGCAGTACAACTAAGTCATAGGCACGATCAGTTAACTTTGAGATGACATCTACGACCGTGTTGGTAATTAAGCGATATCGCCCTTGGGTGATGTCAGCATCCGAAAATGCTAATTTTGCTATTTGCGTATGTTCCATCTCATCATCAATTGATGTAAGTGTTCCACTTTCCAACATTCCATCAAGCAACCACAACGATCCAACGCCTGATCCCGTTCCAACCTCAACAACAGATTGGGCCTTCAAGGTAAATGCTAGATGTCGAAGGAATGCGCCAGAGCCAGGTGTCGTATCAGTCGTTCCTAGTTCTACACCTCGCGCACGAGCCTGAGATTTAAAGAAATCTTCAGGAATAAATCCTTCTGCAAAAGTGTGTGGATCTATTCTCATGAAAGTGAGGTGATCCATTCAGTTAATAAACGAACGCCAAATCCTGTTCCACCTTTGGAATTCTCTCCAGCGTCAACTTCGCTGCGTGCCGTACCGGCGATATCTAAATGCGCCCAACGTCGAGTTCCTATAAAGTTTTCAAGGAACAAAGCTGCTGTCACAGAACCTGCGGAGTACTTACCTTTGCTGGCATTGTGATTGAAATCTGCAATGTCACTACTAAGTGAATCCTTATAATCATCAACAAGGGGCATGTGCCAGACGCGATCACCACTTGCTTCGCCAGCTTTTGATAACTGTGCTGCAAGAGAGTTATCACGGGTATACATCGCAGCATATTGACGACCTAACCCAAGAGTTGCGGCACCAGTCAATGTTGCAATATCGATCAAATAATCTGGATCAAGGGTTAAATCTGCAAAGGCAAGACCGTCTGCTAAAACCAAGCGGCCCTCGGCATCAGTATTAATAACTTCGACCGTTGTTCCGCCGTAATGTTTAATGACATCACTTGGGCGCTGTGCGGTGCCAGAGATAGCGTTCTCAGCCATCATCATCAAAGCAGTTACACGTACATTAGGTTGCAATTCCTCCAAAGCAGTCAGCGTTGCAAGAATTGCAGCCGATCCTGCCATGTCGCTCTTCATCGCCATCATCGTGTCATAGGGACGTTTTAATGAGATACCGCCCGTATCAAAAGTAATACCTTTGCCAACTAATACAACGTGTGGCAATGCATTAATAGACTTCTTCTTTGATTTAGGTAGGTATGAGACTTGAATCATGCGCGGGCCAGGCTTTGGTGATGAACCACCAACAGCTCTTAATCCACCAAACTCTTTCAATTCAGTACCTGTGAAAACTTTGACTTTCAAGCCAGTACCTTTTGCAAATAGCTCTGCTTGTTTTCCCATCCAAGCAGGTGTCTTGATATTTGCAGGAGTGTGGACTAGATCGCGAGCGCGACAAATTGCCTGTGCAATTGCTGCTGCATCATCAATCACTTTCTTATCTTTACTTCCGATAAATAATTGTGGTACTTCTTTTTTCTTATCTGTCTTTAGATTCCATGCCCATGCACCAAGGGCCATAGAGATCGCATGTGCTTTAACTTCTTTTACAGCGCACGCTGAATAAACGCTTAAATTCTTTCCGCGTACCTTGCGACCAACTGAAGCGCCAGCAGCACGAAGTGCTGAACTACTCTGATCGCCAATTGCAACTAAAAAGATTCGGTCAGTTTGGGAATCAGGAGCACTAACCGGAATCTCGAAAATTTCACCAGCTTTTGCCGTTGGTCCGAAAAAAGTCAACTCATCAACAAGGTTGAGGCCGAAGAATTTTTCAATCTCTTTAATAAGTGATCCAACACATTCAAATGAACCATCAGGATTTTTTACAAATCCCACTGCAATTGAGTTGGCCGATGATGCCGCTTTAATTTCTAGCGGAGCGGCGATTGGTAGTGCTGACATGATTAGTAAGGCTAGTGCCTTGGAAAAGGAATTACTTCTTAACTAGTGCGACTGCGGCGTGTAACGCGGCACTGAGATTGTTGGCTTCTTCAGCGTTCATTTCAACGACTAAGCGGCCGCCACCTTCTAGAGGGATTCGCATAACTAAAGAGCGAGCTTCCTTTGTGACCTCCATTGGACCATCACCAGTGCGGGGTTTCATGGCTGCCATATGGGGACTCCTCTAATCGGTTGAATAACTCTTTTTAAAGCAAGGGGGTAAGTATCTCGCACAATGCTCTGTTGTGCGAAATCGGGATGCGGCCTTAAATACCCACAATTGCGCTCAATCTGGCCTTGCCTTGCTTGATGATCGCAGCTGCAGACCGCTCTGGTACCCCTAACATCGCAGCAATCTCGGCCGCAGACATTGATTTGAGGTAGTGCATCGTCAAGATGATGCGCTCTTCATCCGGCAATGAGGCAATCGCATCTGCCAGAGTCTGCGATTTCTTGCCCATTGGCTTAGTTTACTTCTTTTACCTTACTTTCTATGACGCAAACGGCGGCTGAGGTTGGTCAGTGAAATACGGACACCAGCGTACAAACCTAGGGCGATAAGTAGAAACAGCGCTCGTGGAGCCACGATCTCTTCGGACCAATCAAATCGCGTTGTGTCTGTATCGATTGCAACTAATTCAAATCGACCAGTTCCCTTGATAATTTTCCCGGTATGCACAACATCGCAGATGTGTGGAGGTTGCCATGCAGTGACAATCATATGGTCCATAACTCCGAATTTACCTATCCCCGTAAATGCAGAGATTGATGTGCCTACACCTTCGCGAATCTGCGAAGTGACCTCAACGGTAGTTTGCAACATCCAATCACCTTGAGACTCCCAATCTGCAAGAGCCGCCCACACCTTTTCAATTGGAGCATCAATTACAAGACTCATTGCAATGTGGTTACTTCTCATACACCACAAGCTTTCAATGCATCATCAACATTTGTAGTCCATTGGACTATTTCCCGCATACCGGGCTTTATGAATTTTTCTTCCTCAAGATGAACTATTAGCTGATGCAGAGGTTTATAAATTTCAAATGGGTCCAAGATTACAACTGGCTTAGTGTGAAACTTTAAATAATGTCCGACCCAAATTTCGAAGAACTCTTCTAGGGTCCCGGCACCACCTGGCAAAGTTATGAATGCATCTGAAATATCAGTAATCATATGTTTGCGTTGACCCATGGTTTCAACTACATGGAGTTCGTCATTGTCATGATCGGCAAATTCAATATCTACAAGTGCCTGCGGAATAACGCCTATAGTCTTGCCACCGTTGTCGCGAGCACCGCGGGAGACAGCGCCCATCATGGAAATATGGCCGCCGCCTGTAACTAATTCGTTAGCTGTTGCACCAATTCCCTGCCCGAGTTCGTAGGCTAGATCTACATACTTACTATCAATCGTTGGGGATGATGAGCAGAAGACGGCAATACGCATACGGCTAACAATAGAGGCTAGGCTTAGGACATGACCACCATTGCATCTGGCCACGGAATCGCAACTATCTCCAATGGAACTACTTTGGATGTTTGGTTCCCATCCCCTTCTTTGTCCGCGATTTCTGGTTCGGCTCCTGCAGAATTAACTGCATTAGCTGGTGTAGATGCAGCTCGCGCTATTAGTCGTGAAGTAATCAGCATCGAGATCGATATTACAAAAGCACCAGCAAATGCAGCTGATGCTTATCTGCGATTGCATTTGCTCTCGCACCGACTTGTAAAGCCTCACGGAGTTGCACTTGATGGAATTTTTGGATTACTGAGCAATGTTGTGTGGACATCAGCAGGTCCGTGTCCTGTCGAAGGATTTGAAATTACTCGCGCACGTTTAAAAGCTGCGTATGGACATGTCAGTGTTTATGGAGTTGATAAGTTCCCTCGAATGGTTGATTACGTCGTTCCAAGTGGAGTTCGAATCGCAGATGCAGATCGTGTTCGATTAGGTGCACACCTTGCCTCCGGAACAACAGTCATGCACGAAGGTTTTGTTAACTTCAATGCTGGAACATTAGGAACTTCAATGGTCGAAGGTCGTATCTCTGCTGGTGTTGTAGTTGGAGATGGCACTGATGTCGGTGGCGGAGCATCGATTATGGGAACTTTAAGTGGTGGAGGGAAAGAAGTTATTTCGATTGGTGAAAAATGTTTGCTCGGCGCAAACTCAGGTCTTGGTATTTCACTTGGTGATAACTGCGTAATCGAAGCTGGTACTTACATAACAGCTGCAGCAAAGGTAAGACTTCCTGATGGCGAAATTGTTAAGGCAGGGACACTATCTGGCGCAAGCAATCTTTTGTTCCGACGTAATTCGCTCGATGGTTGCTTAGAGGTTGTATTACGGACTGGGACTTGGGGTGGGCTCAACAGCATTTTGCATGCCAACTAATGCAAAGTAGGCAGATGGAATTTTGGTTCGACTTCTAAAGGTTTCACCTCGTAAACTCTTTTGAATTCCCGCACTAGAAGTTGCTTTTATTGTTGCAACAGTGCCGCTAGCATTTTTCTTAATTATCTCTAAAGTAACCACGTCAGGGAGTGCAAAAGCTTCTGCAACTGAAGCCTGGGTAATTGTGCGATCCCATTTATAAAAGCGTGGATTAAGTACTGGGTCCAGGCTGGAAAGATCTGCAACCGATTGTGTGTAGCTCTTCTCGGTTCCCCAGGCATTGACTGAAGTTTCAGTCTGTCCACCACTTGAACTAGAAAAATATGCAGCTATGGGTTTACCGCCTTGAGTCAGTGTGAGGCCAGCGGTGTTTGTCACCGCTGCTTTCCACAATTGCCCCCATCCTTTCTCCGTTTCCTTTGCATACCCCAAGAAAGTTTGATCTGAAATCTCGCCATAAAGGTCGCAATCACACACCGCTCGATAGATGCCAGCTTTGCTCATCGCATATGTTCTAGAGGCAATCGCTTGTGCTTGCAGTGCTGCCTCTGGCCAGGATGAGGGAACTTCACTCACGCCCCACAAATACTCATCAGATAACCGAACAGAATTTGTAATTTCGAGTCGATACCCAAGTGTTGTTGTCTTAACTGCCCTAAATTGCATCTGACCGTAACGATACTTTTTTGTGGCGCTGTTGTGAGTTAAAGAAATGACTCCGTCAACACCAGCTAAATAACGAGTCCCGCTCCAGCGAACTGTGAAGATTCGTTCCCGTGGAATACTGACGGTTTTCTTTCCTGTAACAATACTAGGCAATACTGTTGAGCCCACAATAGTGAAATTCAATGAACTTTTAACTGATACAACCGCTAACGGAACAACGTCCTGTGCAGCACCAATGTCACCACTAAAAATTTGTAGCACTGCATCTTGCGTTCCGGATGCCATTTTCGCAGAAGTTAATAAATGCCCAACGTTTACTCGCAAAATTTTTGTATCATCTAATGGTTCAATCGCAACATCTTTGTAGTAATAAGAAAGAATTGCAGTGGCGGTTTCACCAGCTAATGCTTTTGCTCTTGCGCCAATTTGGCTCATACCAACTCCATGACCATACCCAGCACCTTGTACCTGAAATACTGCAGGTACTTCAATGGCCGAAGATTGCAATGGAAAAGCTATGGCAACACTAAGTGCCAGAAATAAAGGTTTAAACATCCTCATCAATTGCTGCGCTCTTTCCAAGGTGTAAGAACTCTTGATAGGCATCAATTACTTCGTTGGGTTCACCCCGCTGTATGAGCTTTCCCTTATGCAACCATGCAACATCGTTACAGGTTTCGCGTACGGTCTGCATTGCATGGCTCACTAAAATTAGAGCTCGGTCATTACTGCGCAGCTCTTTCACGCGGTTGAGACTCTTTTCCTTAAATTTTGCATCTCCGGTACTCAGGGCTTCATCTATAATTAAAATGTCAGGGCGAACAACAGCTGCTACAGAAAAGGCTAACCGTGCGTACATTCCTGATGAATATGTCCGCATTGGTGCATCGATCGCGTCACCCAGTTCTGAAAACTCCGCTATCTCATCAAAATTGCCCGCAATTTCATCACGGGACATTCCCGCCGCTAATCCGCCAAGGAACACATTGTCACGACCAGACATTGATGGATTAAATCCGACGCCTAGCGCTAGCAATGTGCTGACAGAACCAAAAACCTCGATACGGCCCTGGGAAGGAGGCAAGATGCCAGCAACGCAGCGCATTAATGAAGACTTACCTGCACCGTTTGTTCCGATAACACCTAATACTTGGCCGTATTTAATATCTAGATCAATCTCATCGAGTGCACGGACAACGCGCGTTAGTTTTTTACCACGCCCCAAAGATTTTGCACGAGATTTAAGTGTCGGCTTCTTATCAATTGAAGTTGTGTAAGTGAGTCCTACTCCACGGATTGAAACCGCGAGTTCATTTGTCATGTGCGAATTAGAGACGGACAGCGAACTCACGCTCCCTCGATAAGAAGAAATAAGTGCCGATAAAGAAGATGCCCGTGGCCCACGCGAGACCCTGAAGCATGCTTGAAAGTTGGGGAGCTTCTCCTTGAACCATTACGCGCGACCATGAATCCAAAATTGGGAAAAGTGGATTGAATATCTCTATCACACGAAGACTTGGCCTTAGGGCGGATGCTTCATACAGTATGGGTGATAAGTACAGAAGTGTTCGAGTTAAATAAGGTAAAAAACTTGCAATGTCCCTGAAATAAACATTGACACAGGAAATTGTTATTGCCAGTCCTAATGCCAGAAAAATCGTTATCAATAACACTGGAATAGCCCAGAGCATTTCAATTGTAAAGGGCGAGCCAAAAATTGCTTTGATGACTACGAAAACAATGAGTGTTGGTAAAAACTTAAATATCGCTATTACTAGCGCTGAAATCGGCAGCATGATCCGTGGAAAAGCGGTGTTAAGAATCAACCGCTGACCAGCGGTCACAGATTTGACGCCACCGGTAAGACTGTTTGCAATCAAGTAAAATAGAAATAGGCTTGCAGTTAAGTGCGCATATCGCGCACTATCTGAAGTGCCACCAATAATGACGATCAAAATAAAGTAAACCGCTGAAAGTAGTAGCGGGTTGAGAACTAACCATAATTGCCCGAATACCGAGTCAAAATGTTGCTCCCGAAGCTCTGATTTGGAGTACTCCTTTATAAAGGTACGCCTTGACCATAAAGATTTCCCGTAACGACCTAATTTGGGCAGGCCAGCTTTAAATGGCTCATATACCTGCAGTGGTGTGCTCACGGGTGCAAGGTTACATCAGGGGCAAGAGACTTAGGTGAAGTAAGAAATCCAAGCCCCCATGAAATATGCATTGTTAGCAAAATTGTGGGCAAACACAGAATTTCACCCGCACTTTTTCCAATTACTACAGATGCAAGCAGAATAAACACAGCATAAACAAGGGCCGGAATTAATAGAACTGGTGAAACTAGCCAACCCGCAAGAAGAGAAATCGCTGTTGTCGCAACAGTTAATGGTGGAGCTAGATAGCGGTAATTAATAGTGCCCTGATGACGACGTGATACCACTCGCCGCCATCGACCGTATTGAAAATATTGTTTTGCTAATGTCTTAACAGTTGATCGTGGGCGGTACGTAACAATTAGTCGTGGATCAAAGTAAATAACTCCACCTGCTTGACGCAGCCTATAATTTAATTCCCAGTCTTGAGCGCGAGTAAATCTCTCATCAAAACCGCCAACTGCAAGCAGTGCATCTTTTCTAAATGCGCCCAGATAAACAGTATCGACCTCTCCGGCGCCACCTCCGGTGTGGAATCTGGAAGCACCAACACCAAGTGGGCTTCGCATAGCACGCGCGACAGATCGCTCAAATAGAGATTGGCCTTCTGCTGCCATAACTCCACCAACATTGACTGCGCCCGTACTTTCTAAAATCTCTGAGACCAATTGACAATAGTTGACAGGGATATTTGCATGGCCATCGACTCGAACAATTATTGAATACTGGGATGCTGCAATTGCGAGATTCAGGCCCGCTGCAGTTCGACCAGTTGGATTCGCGACAACTACAACTCGAGAGTCCTTAATGTGCAATCGCTGTGCAATCTCTAGAGTCTTGTCCTGCGATGGCCCAACTGCCAGAATCACTTCGATCTTTCCATCGTATTGTTGAGCAAGAATTGCGTTCACAGCATCCTCTAAATACTTCTCCTCATTCAAGGCAGGCAGAATTACCGAAATCTCTCGTTTCGGTGAGCCATATAACTCATTAGCTGATGTCGGCATAACGCGCACACGCTATCGCTCAAGTACTCTCGGACAGTGAAATCAACGCGGGCAATTCGGATTATTACCTCACTATCAGTGGGAGTTGTCCTTATCTCCGCATTTTCTTGGTTCAGCCTAGGTCAGGTCAGCGGCGCCATCGATCGAATCGATGTTTTTGGTACTTTGAATTCTCGCCCCGATAAACCAAATAAAGCCCTTAACTACCTTCTCGTTGGATCCGATACTCGTGAAGGTTTAACAAAAGAACAACGAAAATTGCTCCGAGTTGGATCAACTGCAACTGCTGCGGGTTCTCGTTCTGACACTATGTTGCTTGTTCATATATCTAAAGCGCGTGACAAAGCAACGCTAATTTCGATCCCTCGAGATTCATTAGTGACAATTCCTGAACATGTGTCATCTTTAGATAAAACCAGAATTATTCCGGCGGCTAAAGGAAAAATTAATGCTGCTTTCGCCTGGGGTGGGGCGCCACTTCTAATTCAAACCGTTGAAAATGAAACTGGTGTTCGTATTGATCACTATATTGAAATTGGTTTTGCAGGATTTGCCGGCATGGTGGATGCACTTGGCGGAATCGACGTGTGTACTAAGAAAGATATTAATGATCCAGGTAGCCACCTAGTTTTAGCTGCAGGAATTCATACACTCGATGGTGTTGAGTCACTTAAATATGTTCGCACCCGTGATTTTGATGGCATGGGCGATCTTGGGCGTATGCAACGTCAACAACAATTTATGGGCGCATTACTGAGAAAGGTAACAAGCACCGGCGTGCTTCTCAATCCGATAAAATTAGTTAATTTCTTTAATGCAGCAATAGCAACTGTTACGACAGATTCCGAGCTTAACCAGAGCGATCTATTAACTCTTGCAAAGCAAATGAAGAATCTTTCTCCCAGTAAAGTGCGTACTTTGACGATTCCGCTGAGCGATGTCAATGCACGATTCCCAGGACTTGGCTCAGTTGTAATTTGGGATCCAGCATTAGCCCCTGAACTATTCAATCGATTACGTGAAGATTTGCCGCTCATTGACGAAGTAACCCCATCTCCATCGGCCTCTTCTACTGCAACGGCATCACCTACTGTGATTGATAAATTTAAGACTCGTACCGCTGATGAAAATCCTTGCGGGGCTCTGAAGTAAACTCCCCCACATGACTTTAACTCTCTCGGTTGTTGGCTGCGGTTATCTAGGAGCCACCCACGCTGCTTGTATGTCCTCACTTGGTTTTACTGTGATTGGTGTCGATACAGATCCAGAAAAGGTAGCGCTGCTGCAAAGTGGAAGGCTTCCCTTTTATGAGCCGGGACTAGACACATTGCTCGAGCAAGAGATGAAAACCGGTCGGCTCTCATTCACAACTGATTTTTCGGGGGTTAAAGATGCTGATGTTCATTTTGTTTGTGTTGGAACTCCGCAAAGCAAAGATGGATTAGCTGCGGATTTAACGTATGTAAAATCCGCCGTCGCTGCTATTGCTCCATATTTAAAAGATGGATCGTTAGTTGTGGGTAAGTCCACTGTTCCTGTTGGAACGGCGCAAGCATTACGTGCTGAACTAGCAACAATTGCACCTCAAGCAGATCTTGCTTGGAACCCTGAGTTTCTTCGTGAAGGATTTGCAGTTGAAGATACATTGACACCAAACCGTTTAGTGATTGGTGTTGCAAATGATCGTGCTGAAGAAATTCTCAAAGAGGTCTATGAGCCAGTGATTGCATTAGGGACTCCGTGGGTTCGAGCAGATCTACCAACATCTGAACTTGTAAAAGTTGCGGCTAATTCATTCCTTGCAACAAAGATTTCATTTATCAATGCAATGGCTGAAGTGTGCGAAGCAGCAGGCGGAGATGTGACGGTGCTTGCTAAGGCAATTGGATACGACCCTCGCATTGGTAACCGTTTTTTGCAGGCAGGAATCGGCTTTGGCGGAGGTTGTCTTCCAAAGGATATCCGTGCATTTATGGCTCGCGCTGAAGAACTAGGTGCTAAGCAAGCACTTGAGTTCTTACGTGAAATTGATGCAATTAATTTACGCGCACGCCAACGTGTGATTGATGTTGTTCGTGGAGAACTTTCAGAGGACTTAAGCCAATACAAAATCGCAGTTTTGGGCGCAACTTTTAAGCCCGACAGTGATGATGTGCGCGACTCCCCTGCATTAGATATCGCTGTTCAGCTGCATGCAGCAGGTGCAAAAGTTGTCATCCATGATCCGCAAGGTATTGAGCCTGCGCGTAAGCGTTTTCCCAACCTTGATTATGCTGAAGTAATCAACGATGCAATCAAAGATTCAGATTTAATCCTTCACTTGACCGAGTGGAAGGAGTATCGCCAGATCGATCCTGCCGCTATTTCTTCGATAGTGAAGAGCAAAATCATTATCGATGGACGCAATATGCTCGATCGCACTTTATGGCGCAATGCTGGGTGGAAGTTCCATGCATTGGGGCGCACCGATTAATACCAAGGAAACAATTGACGCTGTCCTTGCACTGAAAACATGGGCAGTGGTTGGTCTTGGCAATAATCCTGAGCGTGCTGCATTTGGTGTAGCGAAACTTCTTCAAGATAAAGGGCATCGAATTATTCCCGTGTACCCCCGCGCAGAAGTGGTACACGGAGAAACTGGCTATAAAACTTTGCCTGATATCCCAGAGTCTGTAGATGTTGTTGATTGCTTTGTAAATTCAACACTTGTTGGAAAAGTTGTAGATGAGGCAATAGCAATTGGTGCTAAGGCTGTTTGGTTGCAATTGGATGTAGTCGATAATGAAGCTATTGCGCGTGCTCAAGCTGCAGGATTATTAACGGTAATGGATCGCTGCCCTGCTATCGAATATCGGGCTCGAGCTTAAAAACCTGTTTTGTGATTGCGACGAGAGTTTAAGTTCTCGCCTTTTTCTTTTGCAATCTTATTAATTTCCTTTAAGCCATCTGCGACCTTTGTAGAAATCGCTGAGTCAGCAACGCCTAGGATTCTTGCAGCAAGTAACGCTGCATTCTTTGCATTACCAACACCAACGGTTGCCACCGGAACACCTGCTGGCATTTGAACAATCGACAGCAGCGAATCCATTCCATCAAGATTTTTTAGGGCAACCGGCACACCGATAACAGGAAGGGTAGTTAATGATGCAACCATTCCAGGTAAATGTGCGGCGCCTCCTGCTCCGGCAATAATTACTTTATAACCCTTTGATTGTGCTGTTTGTGCGAACTCGACCATTTCAAGTGGCATGCGATGAGCCGAAACAACATCTGCCGTATATGAAATTCCAAGATCATCCAAGACTTTCGCGGCATCTTCCATCGTAGGCCAATCTGAATCTGACCCCATGATGATTGCTACATCACTCATCGATTTCTCCGCTCATGTAATCCACAGCATGTTGGACTTCGTGGGTTAATTCTACGAGGTCTTTCCCTAACAAAGTTACATGGCCAATCTTTCGACCTGGGCGAACATCCTTCTTATATTGATGGAAATGCAGCGCAGGCGTGCGTGCCATCAAGTGCAGATACGGACGATACATATCGGTCTTACTGCCACCTAAAACATTCCCCATGACGGCAATAGGTGCTGTCATTGCTGGGTCACCTAAAGGTAGATCTAAGACTGCGCGCAGGTGTTGTTCGAACTGACTTATATGGGAACCTTCAATGGTCCAATGTCCAGAGTTATGTGGACGCATAGCTAACTCATTAATAAATAAGTTATCGCCTTTTACAAACATTTCAACGGCCATCACGCCCACCACTGCAACTTCAGCGGCAATATCTAGAGCAAGTTTTTGTGCTTTTTCACTTAAGGCCGCAGATAGCAAAGGTGCGGGTGAAATTGTCATCACGCAGATTCCATCTTTTTGTACCGTTTGAGTAGGGGCCCACGTCGTTGCTTGTCCATGAGGTGAACGCGCAACCATTACAGCGATCTCATAATCAAATTCTATTAACTCTTCAATCAGTAGCTTAGGCATTTTGTGTAAGAGATCGCCTAACTCCTTTGCTGAATTTATTTTCCATACGCCGCGGCCGTCATATCCGCCAGAGATTGCCTTAGCGATGACCGGAAAATTACTTACTTGATCTATCGCGGTGACAATTTGAAATTTCGGCGAAGGAAAAGCTTGCAGTTTTTGGCGCATGGCCGCTTTATCCTGTGAAAATTCAAATGCGGCAGAAGAGGGACGCACAACGACGCCATCTGTTTCTAGCGTCTTAATGATGCTTAAAGGTATTAATTCGTGTTCAAAAGTAATGACATCACACTGTGCCGCAAATTGTCGAACAGTCTGCAGATCGGTGTAATCACCGACAACGTGCTTAGCGATCTGAGCCGCGGAATCATTGGAATCAGCTGCAAGCAACAATAAATTAACACCTAAAGAAGTCGCTGGTGCGATACTCATTCGAGCAAGTTGTCCGGCGCCGATGACTCCGACTGTTGGGAAGGCTTTGCTCACCGGCCTATCGTAGATGAATTACATCGGCGGATTGAACATGAGTCCCATCATCCAAGATAAGCGCGCCAACATCTGAAATCGATTCAGCGATAGCCAAGTGAGTAGCTCCGCCAGGGTATTCAACGCGGACTTCTTTGCCTAGGGTGGAACATAGATGTACGTACAAAGCCTGAACTTCGTCTATTCCTTGATCCCATTGCTCAAAGTGCTCTTCGAACTCTTCGAGTACCTCACACAATATTTCATCTCGCGTTAAATCAACTCCGCCTTCAACAAGTAAGGATGTTGCGGTATCGACAGGAAGTTGAGCTTCACTCATTCCAACATTAATGCCAATTCCAATTACTAATCCGTTGCCAACCACTTCTGCAATTAGCCCTGAAACTTTTTTGTGATTAATCAAAATGTCATTGGGCCATTTAACAGTTGCATGAAAAGCATGCAGAGTTTTCGCAACACTGTATCCAGCGATTAATGGGATCCAACCCCAGTCATCACGATTGCGTTGTGGTTCTATGTAAAAAGAAAATAGCAACGCGCTTCCTTTAGGTGCTTCGAAGGTACGATCTAATCTGCCGCGTCCAGCACTTTGAAATTCTGCAGCTATTACATCCCCGACTTTCGCATTTCTTTCGCGAACTCGTTGTACTAAATCACCTTGCGTTGTACCCGTGAGTTCAACCACGCTTACTCGCCAGTAAGGCGTAATTAATCTATTGATCTCAGCTGGATCAAGCGCTGCACTTAACAATTCTTTGCCCACGACTAGTACCGTACGCCCATGAGCCGTGATCTGCATACAACTGCCGGAAAAATAGAAGACCTTCGTGATCGTGTTGAGGAAGCCATCCATGGTGGCTCCGAGCGCGCCGTTGAGAAGCAGCACTCAAAGGGTAAAAAATCTGCTCGCGAAAGAATTGAATTGCTCGTTGATGCGGATTCTTTCACCGAGATCGATGAGTTTGCCCGTCACCGTTCTACGCAATTTGGAATGGAAAAGAATCGTCCATACGGAGATGGCGTAGTTATCGGGACAGCAACCGTTGATGGCCGACCAATAGCTTTGTATTCACAAGATTTCACCGTAATGGGTGGGTCACTTGGCGAAGTTCACGCAGAAAAGATCGTAAAGATTGCTGAGTTCGCACTTAAATCTGGAATTCCACTTATTGGAATAAATGATTCTGGCGGCGCTCGTATTCAAGAGGGTGTTGCTTCCCTTAATGGATATGGAAAAATCTTTCGCCTCAACACCAGATCATCGGGAGTTATCCCCCAGATCTCGCTAATTCTTGGTCCATGCGCTGGCGGCTCTGCATATTCACCTGCACTTACTGATTTCACCGTGATGGTTAATGAAACTTCGCACATGTTTATTACCGGCCCTGATGTCATCAAGACGGTAACAGGTGAAGAAGTCGGAATGGAAGAACTCGGCGGTGCGCACACACATAACACTCGCACGGGTAATTCACATTACTTGGCTGAAAACGAAGAAGATGCAATTGATTACGTAAAGGCACTTCTTTCTTATCTTCCATCCAACAACATGGATGCAACTCCCCACCTGCCTCCAACTGAAACATTGGAAAAGAAAGCATCAGATATCGCACTAGATACACTGATTCCAGATAGTCCTAACCAGCCATATGACATGAAGGTTTTAATTCAGGCGTTAGTAGATGAGGGCGAGTTCCTCGAAGTTCATGCCCTGTATGCACCAAACATTGTCGTTGGATTTGCCCGCATCGAGGGTGAATCAATCGGCATCATTGCTAACCAGCCAAATCAATTAGCCGGAACTCTTGATATAAATTCAAGTGAAAAAGCAGCACGCTTCTTGCGTTTCTGCGATGCATTCAATATTCCAATCCTGACCCTTGTAGATGTGCCTGGTTTCTTGCCTGGAACAGAACAAGAATGGGATGGAATTATTCGCCGCGGTGCTAAGTTGCTTTACGCATACGCAGAAGCGTCTGTTCCTCTAGTGACGCTTATTACTCGCAAGGCATATGGCGGAGCATTTATTGTTATGGGATCTAAGTACCTTGGCAGTGACATCAACTTTGCATGGCCAAGTGCTGAAATCGCAGTAATGGGCGCACAAGGTGCGGTGAACATTTTATATCGCAAAGATTTAGCAGATGCTAAAGATCCTGAAGCAAGGCGCGCTGAATTAGTAAAGGATTACAACGAATCACTTGCAAATCCTTACTTAGCTGCAGAACGCGGAACCATTGACACAGTTATCGAACCAAGTCAGTCTCGCGCATATATCACCAAGGCCTTTCGAACTTTAAAGACCAAGAGAGATATTTTGCCCGCTCGCAAACACGGAAATATTCCTCTGTAATGCAATTTGAAATCATGTCGGGAAATCCAACACCTGAAGAGTTGATAGCGATTCAATCTGTCATGGCACAGCACAAACGTGAAGAACTCACACCTGTTATTCGTCGTAGCGTGTATGGATTGCCGCAATTGCGCCAGCCACTTCCTCAGCAAATTACATTTGGTGCAAGAAGGTTTGGATAACAATGCCGACAATCGTTTTAGCTTCTCAATCAACGAGTCGACGCCGCTTGCTCGAGTCAGCAGGCTTGTCGCCGAAGATAATGGTTAGTAATGTTGATGAAGAAACAGATTTTTTCAATGCAATGCATCCTGTAGATATGGTTATTGCCTTGGCAATTACAAAGGCTCATACGGTCCGCGAACACATTGATTTCCCAGCAATAATTATTGGCTGTGATTCAACTTTTGAATTTGATGGAGTCTCGCTAGGAAAGCCAGGTACACCAGATATTGCGACAGAGCGAGCAAAGAGAGTCCGAGGTAATTCAGGACTGCTACACACCGGACACTGCATTATTGACACGGTTAAAGATGTTGAGATTTCAGATCGTGTAACAACTCGCGTCACTTTTGATCACATGAGTGATGAAGAAATTGCAGATTATGTTGCGACAGAAGAACCGTTACATGTTGCCGGCGGCTTCACTCTAGATGGATTTAGCTCTCCTTTTATTCCTTCAATTGAGGGTGATTACACAAATGTCGTTGGTATCTCAATGCCATTTGTGCGCAAAGCCTTTGCGCAACTTGGGTACACCTGGCCGCAAGCAAAGGTGATGAAATGAAGCGCGTACTAATTGCGAACCGCGGTGAAATTGCTGTGCGCGTTATTCGTGCCTGTAAGGACCACGGTATCGAAAGTGTTGCCGTGTATTCAGATGAAGATCGAACATCACTTCATGCACAAATGGCAGATACCGCCTACTCACTTCATGGCACAACGGCTACACAAACTTATTTAGATATTGAAAAACTAATTGCGATTGCTAAAGATTCTGGCGCAGATGCTGTGCACCCTGGTTATGGATTTCTGTCAGAGAATGCAAACTTCGCACAGGCCGTTATTGACGCGGGTCTTACATGGATTGGACCACCACCTGATGCGATTCGGGCATTGGGTGACAAGGTTTCGGCTCGCAAGATTGCCGCAAAAGCAGGGGCACCTTTAGTTGCCGGCACAAAGGATCCCGTTGCAGGACATGAAGAGGTAACAGCGTTTGCACAAGAGCATGGCTTGCCTGTAGCAATCAAGGCTGCACATGGCGGTGGTGGACGTGGACTTAAGGTTGCGCGGACAATGGAAGAAATTCCAGAACTATTTGCATCTGCTGTTCGTGAAGCAATTTCAGGTTTTGGTCGCGGTGAATGCTTTGTTGAGCGCTACTTAGATAAGCCCCGACACGTTGAAACTCAAGTTTTAGTTGACCAGCATGGTCATGCCGTTGTTGTTAGTACACGTGACTGCTCTTTGCAGCGTCGTCACCAAAAATTAGTTGAAGAAGCACCTGCACCATTTTTAACCGAGGCACAAAATGATGAGCTATACCGTTCAAGTAAAGCGATCATGAAGGAAGCAGGCTACGTAGGCGCCGGAACATGCGAGTTTTTAGTTGGTGTCGATGGAACAATTTCATTTCTAGAAGTAAATACGCGTTTACAAGTTGAGCACCCTGTCAGCGAAGAAGTGACAGGACTTGATCTTGTGCGTGAACAGTTCCGAATTGCAGATGGCGAAGCACTTGGATTTGATGATCCCGTAATTCGGGGACATTCCATAGAATTTCGAATTAATGGTGAGGATCCTGGCCGTTCATTCCTACCTGCTCCAGGTCGAATCACAGAGTGGGAAATACCAACAGGCCCTGGCGTGCGGGTAGATGCAGGTTTTCAAGGTGGCGACACGATCGGTGGCAATTTTGATTCTCTGCTTGCAAAATTAATTGTTACTGGTGCAACTCGTGAACAAGCAATTGAACGTGCTCGCCGTGCACTTTCTGAATTCACAGTTGGCGGCTTAGCTACTGCAATTCCATTCCATCGTGCAATTCTTGAAGACCCTGCATACACAAAGAATTTCAAGGTATATACAAGTTATATTGAAAATGAATTCGACAATCAGATACAGGCATTTACTGTCACTGAGCCACCTCTTGAAACTCACATGGCGCCTGAGTATCTCGTTACCGAAGTTAATGGAAAGCGATTTGAAATTCTGGTTCACGCACCTAAGCCAGTTATAAAACGTCACCGTGCAAAACAAACTATGGCTGGTGGATCAAGTGGGTCTGGACTAACAAGTCCCATGCAAGGCACAGTTGTTAAGATCGCAGTAGAAGAAGGTGCAGCTGTTGAAGTAGGCGACCTCATCATTGTTCTTGAAGCAATGAAAATGGAGCAGCCACTGACTGCTCATAAGGCGGGCATAATCTCTAATCTCACTGCAGTCATTGGAGCCACTGTTTCAAGTGGAACTAATCTGTGTGACATAATGGATAAATAATCTGACTTCTCAAAGGGATGTCTCGAAGTTACTCTAAGCACATGGATCAATCATTAGTGGCCGAAGTTCAAGCCTGGATTGCCGATGATCCAGATCCAGCGACAGCTTCTCAATTACAACTGTGGCTAGATACTGACAATGAAATGGAACTCCGCGCTTCCTTTAATGGCTTTTTACAATTTGGAACTGCTGGCTTGCGTGGTCCGGTTAGACCTGGGCCATCTGGAATGAATCGCGCCGTTGTTGGTCGTACAGCCGCCGGAATAGTTGCCTACATGCGCGACCGCAATTTAGCTTCTGTAGTTATTGGTCGCGATGCACGTTATGGATCTGAAGATTACACATTTGAAACCGCTGAAATTATGAGTGGTGCTGGGATGAAGGTTTTCATCCTACCTCGACCGCTTCCAACTCCAGTTTTAGCCTTTGCTACTAATGAATTGGGGTGCGATGTCGGCATTATGGTCACTGCGAGCCACAACCCACCCCAAGATAATGGGTACAAGGTTTATCTCGGTGGAACCGTAGATGGCATCGAATACAGAGGATCTCAGATTGTCTCGCCTACCGATATATCAATTGCACAAAAGATTGACTCGATTGCATCCCTGAAAGCACAGCCACGTGGCAAAGAGTGGAGTGTGTTAGGAGAAGAAATAATTGAGGAATACATCGATCGCACCGCATCTCTTGCAACAAACCCAGGATCATTAAAAATCGTTTATACGGCGATGCACGGTGTTGGCACCGAAACTCTTCAGCGAGTTTTTCAGAAAGCAGGTTTCCCGTCGCCAATCTTGGTTGATGCACAAGCTGCTCCAGATCCCGACTTTCCAACAGTTGCTTTCCCTAACCCTGAAGAGCCAGGTGCGATTGATTTAGCACTTGAGACAGCAAGGGCATTTGATGCAGATCTAGTAATTGCAAATGACCCGGATGCAGACCGGTGTGCTGCTGCAGTAAAAGATCCGGCAACGGGTTGGCGGATGCTTCGAGGGGATGAACTAGGGGCAATTTTAGGTGAATCTATTGCTCGAAAGAGCAGCTCAGGCGTTTTTGCTAACTCTATTGTTTCTTCTTCAATTCTGAAAAAAATTGCTGAACATTACAAACTCGAATTTAAAGAAACTCTGACAGGCTTCAAGTGGCTAGCAAAAATTAAAGATCTGACCTTTGGTTATGAAGAAGCACTTGGATATGCCGTTGATGCAAAGACAGTCAATGATAAAGATGGAATTTCGGCAGCAATTACTTTGGCGCAAATAGCAACAGATCTAGCGGCCGATGAAAAGACTCTCCTTGATTTACTGGATGAAATCTGGGCTCGGCATGGATTTCATGCAACGGAACAGATTTCTATTCGCTTGAGTGACTTATCAAAGGTTGGGGTAATTCTTGGTGGGCTTCGTAGTAATCCACCACAAAATATTGCAGGTCGGGTAGTTACTGCTATTGATGATTTAGCTGTCCCTACAGATGGTCTTCCACCTACAGATGGTTTACGAATTTGGCTAGATGGAGGCGTCCGAATAATCATTCGTCCCAGCGGTACTGAAGCAAAGATGAAGTGTTACATTGAGGTAATTGAAAAGGATTCCAAAACCGCTCAAGTAGTATTGGATCAACTGCGACCACCGCTTAAGGAATTATTATCGTGAGTTTTTATGGTTTAGTTGACGGCACTGATGCCTCACTAAAAAGTTACCTTGGCAACCTTTCCGGCGTGGATCAAGTAGGCGCCGAAGCTCGAGCGGCAATGCTTGCAACTAGAAGCATCAAAACAACATCCAAGCGCTGGGCAATAGACACTGCAATCACGATGGTGGACTTAACAACTCTTGAAGGCGCTGATACTCCTGGCAAAGTTACGGCTTTATGTACAAAAGCTGTGCGACCAGACCCAACTGATTCATCAGTTCCTAGCGTCGGAGCTGTTTGCGTATATAACGACATGGTTTCAGTAGCTCGTAAACATCTAGATTTAATCGGTGGTCAGCATGTACCAGTAGCAGCAGTTTCAACTGCTTTTCCATCAGGACGAGCATCAATGCCGGTCAAGATTCAAGATACGCAAGACGCCATTGATGCAGGTGCGGCTGAAATTGACATGGTGATCGACCGTGGCGCTTTTCTTGCTGGGCGATACATCGATGTTTTCAATGAGATTGTTCAGATCCGGCAAGTGTGTGGAGACAAGGCACACTTAAAAGTTATTTTTGAAACTGGAGAGCTAGTCACCTACGACAATGTACGAAAGGCATCGTTCTTGGCCATGGCCGCGGGTGCAGACTTTATTAAAACATCAACTGGAAAAGTTGCACCCGCTGCAACTCCCCCTGTTGTATTAGTGATGCTTGAAGCAGTTCGAGATTTCTATGAGATGGCCCAGGTACGAATTGGTGTTAAACCAGCTGGAGGAATCCGCAATACTAAAGATGCAATCAAACAATTAGTTTTGGTCAATGAAACCGTTGGACCAGATTGGCTCAGTCCGAAACTCTTTCGGATTGGCGCCAGTGCATTGCTCAATGATCTATTGATGCAACGCATGAAGATGGATGACGGCTATTACAGTAGCCCTCAGTATGTGACGATGGATTAATGGAGACGACTATGACCTTCGAATACGCCCCAGCGCCAGAATCTCGCGCAATTGTCACGATCAAGCCCAAGTACGGACATTTCATCGGTGGAAAGTTTGTTGCCGGCGGTAAGCACTTTCCAACAATCAATCCCGCAACTGAAGAAGTTCTAAGTCACATTGCACTTGGCGGAAAAGCGGATGTTGATGCAGCTGTAAAGGCCGCACGAAAGGCGTACTCAACTACTTGGTCAAAAATGTCTGGCAAGGAACGCGGAAAGTATTTGTATCGAATCGCTCGAATCATGCAGGAGCGAGCACGCGAATTCGCAGTGCTAGAAACTCTCGATAACGGCAAGCCAATCCGCGAATCACGCGATACCGATATTCCATTGGCAGCTGCGCACTTTTTCTATCATGCTGGATGGGCAGATAAACTCGAATACGCAGGTCTCGGCACATCACCAAAGCCGCTAGGTGTTGCCGGACAGATTATTCCTTGGAATTTTCCATTGTTGATGTTGGCATGGAAGGTCGCACCGGCACTTGCTGCGGGAAACACAGTTGTACTAAAGCCAGCTGAATCAACTCCTCTGACAGCTTTGCTATTTGCCGAAGTGTGTCAGCAGGCAGAACTACCGGCTGGTGTTGTCAACATTGTTACAGGTGATGGATCGACCGGTGCACTAATTGTTAATCACCCAGGAATCGATAAAATCGCATTTACTGGATCAACTGAAGTTGGAAAAATTATAGCTCGCGCTGTAGCGCCAACTAATAAGAGCGTTACTTTAGAACTTGGTGGAAAGGCCGCCAATATTGTTTTTGATGATGCACCCATTGACGAAACTGTTGAAGGCATTGTCAACGGCATCTTCTTTAATCAAGGGCATGTTTGCTGTGCTGGCTCTCGACTGTTGCTACAAGAAAGTGTCGCTGAAGAGGTTTTGCATAAGCTAAAGAATCGCATGGAAAAGATTCGCGTGGGCGATCCGATGGACAAGAACACCGATGTTGGTGCGATTAATAGCAAGGAACAACTCGCAAAAATAATCGAATTGGCTGCTGTTGGCGATGCAGAAGGCGCCGAACGCTGGAGCCCAGCATGTACGCTGCCAAATAAGGGTTTCTGGTTTGCGCCAACAATCTTTACCGGGGTAACTCAGGCACATCGCATTGCACGCGAAGAAATCTTCGGTCCAGTTCTTTCGGTCCTGACCTTCAGAACTCCGCAAGAGGCGATAGAAAAGGCTAATAACACTCCCTTTGGCCTATCAGCAGGCATCTGGAGCGAAAAAGGTTCTCGCACATTGTGGGCATCACAACAACTTCGCGCAGGTGTTATCTGGGCTAATACCTTTAACAAGTTTGATCCAACATCTCCATTTGGTGGATACAAGGAATCGGGGTGGGGCCGCGAAGGCGGACGCCACGGCCTGGCTGCATACTTGAAGGGAGTTAGCCATGAGTAATCGCATCGATGTGAAAAAGACATACAAGCTTTATATCAATGGCGCATTCCCTCGATCTGAATCAGGGCGAACATACGAAGTGAAGAATGCAAAGGGCGTATTTATTGCAAACCCATGTCTAGCATCTCGTAAAGATTTACGGGATGCAGTTGTTGCGGCACGTGCAGCACATGCCGGATGGAATAAAGCAACCGCGTATAACCGGGGGCAAATTTTATATCGAATTGCGGAAATGCTCGAAGGTCGTCGTGGGCAATTTATAGAAGAGATTGTTAATGTAACTGGTGCGACAAAGGCCAAGGCCGACAAAGAGGTAACTGAAGCTATAGATCGTCTAGTTTGGTATGCGGGCTGGACCGATAAAATTGAATCACTTGCTGGTTCAACAAACCCTGTCGCTGGTCCTTTCTATAACTTTACGATTCCCGAAAGCATGGGAGTCGTTGCTGCAATCGCACCTGAAACTCCATCACTGCTTGGATTAATTGATGCAATCGCACCGATCATCACATCAGGTAATACTGTTGTTGTTCTGGCAAGTACTAAAGCTCCGTTGTCAGCAATGACATTTGCTGAAGTTCTAGCAACGAGTGATTTGCCTGCAGGTGTAATTAACATCCTGACGGGCAAAAAAGATGAAATTGCACCATGGATGGCATCACACATGGATATTGATGCGTTAGATATCTCAGGTCTTCCAGGTAAAAAACATGCTGAAATCAAGGTTGCTGGGGCTGAAAACTTGAAGCGGATTTACTCCTTTAAATCAGCTGATCCCGGTCGCATCACCGCATTTATGGAAGCCAAAACTGTATGGCATCCAATAGGTCTATGAATTAACGGTTTTTAACCACAATTTCACGACGGCATCAACATCTAAATCTAGGGCGACGCGAACCTTCGCGGAATCTTCTAGGTCTAGCGGCTCTAACTGCTTTAGCCAAGCATCTCGCCGATCAACGAGTGTTTGACCTCGTGCCGGTCCGGCTGATGTATCTACAACAACATCAAACATTTCTGTTGTAAATAACTCTGGATGAATGACCAAGGCTACGGCCCCATAATCACCCAATGAGATTGGATCAGTTTTAACCTGCTCCATAAATCCAAGTGCTAACGATCCAGCAAATTGCGTAGCAAGTTTTTCTGATGTACTCATGGTTGTTGCAACTTCGCGTCCAATCGTCGGACGCATAAATACATCTAGTCCATACATCGAAATAGGAACTCCGCTTTGGAAAACAATTGCAGCGGCTTCAGGATCGTGCCACACATTAAATTCTGCAGCAGCTGTTGCATTACCAGCAGATGCCGAACCGCCCATCAAGACGATGCGATGGATCTTTTTAGCTGTTTCTGGAAATGCTCTAAGGAAAAGTGCGATGTTTGTTAATGGTGCAATCGGGACGATTGTTACGGGGTCTGCTGATGACTCAATTAAGTCACGGAGTAGTTCGACTGCAGAGCGGGGATCAACTGTGCGATGTGATGGTGCAATACCCAAATCACACATTCCATCTTTACCGTGGACATACTCTGCGTACTGGCTCTTACCTAATAGTGGGCGAACCGCACCTCGTGCAACTGGGATATCTCCAGCACCTGCAGCATCCAAGACTTTAAATGTATTAGCAACAACTTGATCGATATTGGTGTTGCCATCGACGCAGGTAATTCCGAGTAAGTTGATATCTGGATGCATCGCAGCAAACAAAACTGCAAAAGCATCATCTGCGCCGGTATCTACATCCATAATGATTGAAGTTTTGCTCATAACGGCTAGCCTACTGCTATGACGGCTAATGGAATCAAGTCTGGCGTTATTGCAGTTGTAGGCAGCGCGATGATGGATTTAACCGCCTATGCCGATGTTTTGCCTGAACCGGGCCAAACCTTAGCGGGTCAACTCTTTACAACAGGTTTTGGTGGAAAAGGTGCCAACCAAGCGGTTATGGCCGCGCACTGTGGCGCTGAAGTTCACTTTATAGGCAAGATCGGAATCGATGTCTTCGGAAAAGCAATTGAAGAAAACTTTGCAAAAGTTGGGATTCATGCCAAATACCTAGATCGAAGCGAAACTCCAACTGGAATTGCTCATATTTGGGTTGATGGCAATGGTGAAAATCGAATCATTATTATTCCTGGAGCTAATCACGAGATTGAAGTCGTCAAGGCGGTAGAGGCAATAGAGTCAATCAAAGATCTTGCAGTTGTAGTCGCTCAATGTGAAATCAAACAAGAGGTAACTTTAGCTGCATTCAAAGCTGCTAAGTCTCGAGGTTGTACAACTATTCTAAACCCTGCTCCATTTCAAGAGATTTCGCCCGAACTCATGGCCGTGACTGATTGGATCATTCCTAATGAAACAGAATTTCGCGAACTACATGGAGAACTTCCAACTAGTGACGAAGTTCTAAAAAACTTTAGGTCCCGTAAGAATTCAATCGTGACCCTTGGCCGACAAGGTGCAGTCTACATTTCACCTGATACTCAATTAACTAAAGTCGAAGCACCTAAGGTCACGGCAGTAGATACAACGGGCGCAGGCGATGCCTTTGTTGGAACATTCGCATATGCCCTTGCTAGTGGCAAAGATCCAGTTAGTGCAATGTCAATGGGAGTAAAGGTTGCATCGTTAAGTGTTACGCGAAAAGGTGCACAATCTTCGTATCCAGATCAGGCGGAGATAGCAACACTTTCATAACCACGTAAAACAAAGGTAGGTCTGCGAACGGCATCGCCCGCCAACTGCATGGATGGGTATTTTTCCCACAACGCAGGTAAGGAAACGCTCATTTCTAGTCGAGCCAATGGTGCGCCTAAGCAGAAGTGAATTCCTGCACCAAAGCCAATATGAGGGTTTGGATCACGGGTTAAATCCATCGTTTCAGGGCTGGAAAAGACTGTTTCATCACGGTTTGCAGAGCCAATGAGGGCGGCGATCTTTTGCCCCTCTTTAATGTGTACTCCCCCAAGCTCGGTATCTGCTGTGGCGGTACGTTCAAACAAATGAAGAGGTGCATCAAAACGCATGAACTCTTCAAGGGCGGTGTCGGTAATGCCACGAGGATTTTCGCGCAGTAAGGCAACTTGATCTGGACGCTGCAGAGCTGCGACCATTCCATTACCAAAAGCATTAACACTTGCCTCGTGTCCAGCATTGAGAAGCAGCACGCAGGTAGCAACAAGTTCGTGCATGTTTAACTTCTCGCCATTTTCTTCAACGGATGCAAGATCGGAAATCAAATCTGCACCTGGTGTCTTCTTGCGACTTTCCGCTAAATCACGAACATAATCAGCAAACTCTCGCGCCGCTACTTTTGCTTCGCTTTGGTATTGCACACTTGGATTTACCTCATACATCTTTACAATCGCTTGTGACCAAGGTCGAAGCAAATGCTCCTCAGATTCTGGAAAACCCAATAGGTCGGCGATGATTTTGACAGGCAATGGCTCGGCGTAATCTGCGATTAAGTCAAATGTCTGACCTGACTTAACTTTTTCATCAATTGCATCAAGTAGTTGCTCGGTAATTCGCTCTACGGCAGGGCGCATGCCTTCGATCTTTTGACGATTAAAAGCTTTTGCCACAAGTGATCGAAGTCTGGTGTGTTTAGGTGGCTCGCTATCTAAAATCGAATCAGCGTGTAGCCAGTTAAAAATTTCCCATTCAAACTCTGGGCTCTTTTCCTTGAAAATTCTGCCTAGTGATTTGTTACGAAAGACATCATTAGCATCAACATGGCGGGCAGCTAGAAACATCTGCATTCCTTCGTGCCACACAGGCTGTCCTGCCGCACGAAGTTCTTTCAGCGCTGGATATGGGTTAGATACTAAGGCTGGGTCGTTAAAATCAATCATGAACTAGCTGAAACCTTTGCATACCCTGGCTTGATGAGCTGATCGATGATAGTTAAACGTTCTGGATAAGGGATAAACGCGCTCTTCATAGCGTTAATAGTGAGTCTTTGTAGCTCTGCAAAATCCCAATTAAAAGCTTTGACCGCCTCTTCCATCTCAAAAGACATAGAGGTTTGGCTCATTAAACGGTTATCGGTATTAAGAGTTACCCGAAAACGAAGCTTGGCTAATGTTCCAATTGGATGTTCAGCATAACTTGCCGCCGCCCCTGTCTGAAGATTTGAAGTTGGGCACAGCTCAAGTGGAATACGACGATCGCGAACATAGGATGCAAGTCGACCTAGCTTTGGTTCAGGGCCAGAAAAATCGATGTCATCAATGATTCGAACACCGTGACCTAGTCTTTCGGCACCACACAGTTGGATTGCTTCCCAGATTGACGGGATTCCATACGCTTCACCAGCATGGATAGTAAAATGGGCATCTTCTTTACGAAGATAATCAAAAGTATCTTTTTGATCAGATGGCGGAAAACCATCTTCAGGGCCAGCGATATCAAATCCAACAACTCCCTTGTCTCGATACTTAACAACTAGTTCGGCAACCTCTTGCGAATTCTTATTTTGACGCATTCCACAGAGCAGCGAGCGCACAACTATTGGATGACCTTCGGCAGCGGCCTCTTTCATTCCAATCTCATAACCGGCAATTGTTGCTTCAACAACATCTGACATTGATAAACCTTGACCCGTAAATAACTCAGGTGCACCTCGAACTTCGGCGTACACAACTCCATCTCGAGCAAGGTCAAGTGCGCATTCGCGGGCAACACGAATGATGTCTTCTCGCCGTTGCATCACAGCAATCGTGTGAGAAAAAGTTTCAAGGTATCGAACTAACGATCCTGAATCACAACTTTCGCGGAACCATGTTGCAAGCTCTGCGGCATCATGAGTAGGAAGAGCGGTGTAACCGATCTCTTGGGCGATATCAATAATTGTTTGTGGTCGCAGCCCACCATCAAGGTGATCATGCAGCAAGACCTTTGGCACCAGCTTGATCTGATCCTTTGTAGGAATACTGTTCATTGACATTTTCTGTGCCCCTTAATCAACGATACGTTCAATAATTAACGGCAGACGATCTATACCGCCGGCAGGTACTGCTCCGATAGTTACAGAGTTCTCCAGAGACTCCAAAGCCCTGGCAAATGCGGCGGGAGTGTCTGTATGGAGCGTGTATAGCGGGGATCCTGCGCTCACTATCTCTCCTGGTTTGGCGTGAATTTCAATGCCAGCCCCTGCCTGAACCGCTTCACCCTGGCGAGAACGCCCAGCACCTAAACGCCAAGCTGCCATTCCAACCTTCATCGCATCCATGGAAAGAATTGTTCCAGCGCGATCTGCTGTGACAACCGTATTTTCTTTAGCAACCGGAAGTTTTGCATCGGGATCTCCGCCTTGGGCCGAAATCATCTGACGCCAGACATCCATTGCTTTTCCATTTTTCAACGCAGCAGCAGGGTCTGCATCCTTTATTCCAACAAGTTCCAACATTTCGCGCGCAAGTAGAACTGTTAATTCGACGATATCTGAAGGTCCCCCACCGGCTAGTACCTCTACCGATTCACGAACTTCCAGCGCGTTACCAGCGGTTAATCCCAATGGAACATCCATCGCGGTAACTAGTGCAACTGTGTTAACGCCTGCACGTTTTCCCAATCCCACCATTACATGTGCTAACTCTTTTGCTTTTTCTGGATCGCTCATAAATGCACCAGCACCTGTTTTTACATCAAGTACAAGTGCGCTGGTTCCTTCGGCAATTTTTTTGCTCATGATCGATGATGCAATGAGAGGAATTGCTTCAACGGTTGCAGTCACATCACGTAGTGCATACAGTTTTTTATCTGCAGGAGCTAAACCTGCACCCGCTGCACAAATAACAGCACCACAATCCAGTAAAACTTTAAGCATTTCTTCATTTGATAAAGCTGCTCTCCACCCTGGAATTGATTCTAATTTATCTAAAGTTCCACCCGTGTGACCAAGTCCGCGCCCTGACAATTGCGGAATTGCGGCACCGCATGCTGCAACCAATGGTGCTAACGGCAATGTAATTTTGTCACCAACGCCACCAGTTGAATGCTTATCTACCGTAGGACGTGATAACGCTGACCAATTCATGCGTTCGCCGCTATTGATCATGGCATCGGTCCAACGCGAAATCTCACGATTTTCCATACCGTTCAGCAAGATCGCCATCAATAACGCAGACATTTGCTCGTCGGCAACAGCGCCACGTGTGTAGGCATCAATGACCCAGTCAATCTGCGGATCGGTTAATGAATGGTGATCTCGCTTTGCCGCAATGATTTCAGCGGCTGAAAAGGCTTCAATCACTTAGCGCTCGTTGCGGTCTAGATCATCTGGGCCAAATGCCCAGGGCAACATGGCAGACATTTTCTGTGGTCCATCATCTGTCATCAGTAATGCCTCTGGTCCACCATGTTCAAATAACAATTGGCGACAACGTCCACAAGGTGCCAAAAAGTTTCCTTGTCCATCGACGCAGACCACGGCAATTAATCGTCCGCCACCTGTAGAAATTAGATTTGAAACTAATCCACACTCTGCGCACAGGCCAACACCATAACTTGCGTTTTCAACATTGCATCCTGTTGCGATGCGCCCATCACTTACAAGTGCTGCAACACCTACTGGAAACTTTGAGTATGGTGCATAGGCATTCTTCATAGCACCAATTGCTGCTTGATGAATCTGATCCCAATTGATCTGGGTCATCGCAATCCACCTCGACGGTATGGCATTCCATCAGCAGCAGGCATGCGCAATCGCTGCGACGCCAAGGACATAACTAGCAGGGTCGCAATGTAAGGAGTCATGGTCACTAATTGGCCAGGAAGCTCTTCAACGGCAAAGAAGAACCACACAGATCCTGCAGACATAACTGCACTTATGGATGCGCTTAGCATCTTGCCCCGCTTTATATCCCGATAGACCAAATATCCAAGAATGGTTGCGATCAGCAAGATGAGTGCATGGATTGATGCAGAATCACGAAGCTGTAAAGCATCTGCAAAGCCAAAGAGCACAGCACCAGCCAATATTCCGCCTGGGCGGTAATTACCAAACAACAGAGCAGCAAGGCCGATATATCCACGACCTGCTACTTGGTTTTCTTGATAATGGTTGGCAGCAACGATCGCTAAGAAGCCACCACCAAGACCTGCAAGCCCACCTGAAATTAATACACCTGCATACTTCATGGCATAAACATTTACACCTAGTGACTCGGCAGCAACGGGTGCTTCGCCAGCACTACGAAGTCGCAAACCAAATGATGTCTTCCACAAAATAAAGAACGCTAGCGGAATCATTAGAACGGCGATAAAGGTTACGTATGAAAGATCACCTGTGATTCCTCGAAGGATTCCAATGAAGTCTGAGATCAAAAACCAGTGTTTTTCAGCGATGGGAGTCAAAATATCAGGACTGTCCCACCCAAAAAAGTGACCGCCGGAAAGAACAGGTAATCCATTTACTGAGATTGGATTTACATCTGGGGATTGTGACGGACCTGGCCATGAGCCACCCTGATACAAAATTGTTGAAAGGTAGCGAACTAATCCAGCTGCAATAATATTGATTGCAACGCCTGATACAACATGGTCCACGCCAAATGAAATAGTTGCAATTGCATGTAACAGTGCACCAACTGCACCAAAGAACACCGCCGCAATTAATCCAAGCCAGGGACCGTGCTTAGAGCCTACAAAACCACCGGCCCATGCACCCAAAATCATCATTCCTTCGAGACCAATATTGACGACACCTGCGCGCTCTGAGAACAGACCGCCGAGTCCTGCCAAAATAATCGGAACCGAGAGCAATAATGCAGCCGATGCCGTACCTACGCTTGTTAAGTCTGTTGCTCCTGTGATCAATCGAATAATTGAAATGAGCAACAGTAGATATGTTCCATTCAATAACAACTGTGTGGCTTTAATTTTCACGCTGTGACCACCTTCGCGAGCTCTTTACTTTGCAAGGTTAATTTGAATCTACGCACCACTTCGTAAGCAATTACCGAGCTAAGCAAGATCGATCCCTGCATGATCACATATGTTTCAGGAGCGATATCAATTAACTCTAGTGAGCGGGAACTAACTTCGAGGAAACCAAATAGCAAAGCACTAACTGCCATACCGCCTGCAGAGTTACGACCAAGGAGCGCGACTGCAATTGCAGAAAAACCAATACCTGATCGGAATCCCATGTTGTATGAGTGTGTTTCCCCAAGAACTGCTGGTAAGCCAGAGAGTCCAGCAATTGCACCCGAAATCACTAGTGCGATAAATGTCATTCTCTTTGAATTAACTCCGCTGACTCGAGCGGCAATTGGGTTAGCACCCGATGCACGGAGTTCGAAGCCAAATCGGGTGCGATTGACGACAAACCAGAAAATAAATCCTAGGGCTATCGCAATAACGAGCATTCCGTTGATGCTTCCACCTGGCTGTTCAGGTACTCCAAGTTTTGTCAGCAGCGGCACCAAATCAGGGAACCACGCTGATTTCGGAAGCTCCTTGGTTGAAAGGTTATTAGAACCTTCAGTGATGACTGCAAAGTACTTCGAAAATAAGAACGAGGTCACACCAATGGCCAAACTGTTCAACATAATTGTTGAAATAACTTCATTAACACCGCGCTTGACCTTTAGGTAGGCCGCGATTGATGCCCACAGTCCACCAATGGTCATTGCAACGATAAAGACAGCCAGAACATGCAGCACCGGTGGCAAAGTAAACATTGCACCGATATAGGCGCTAAATAATGCACCTAAACGAAGTTGTCCTTCTACGCCGATGTTAAATAAACCTGCTCGGAATGTAACCGCAATCGCAATTGCCGCAATGTAATAAGGAGTCGCTTGGTTAAGCATTTCCATGAGCGAGCCACCCTGGGTGCCAAACTCCCACATAGTCTTATATGCCAACATTGGTGACTTATGTGATGCCATAACCGCAAGGCTGGAAACAACAATTGAAACAACTGCGGCTGCCAGTGGTGCAGCAACTGCTAGCGCGACTTTCTGTGGCGTTATTTTAATCATGCTGCACCTGTCATCGCTGAGCCAAGCTGCTCAAGTGTGATTTTTTGAGGATCTAATTCGGCGGTGAAAGCACCACGCAACATTACAAATAATCTGTCAGACATACCTACGAGCTCTTCGAGATCGGCTGAGATCAAAACTATTGCCATTCCCTTTGTACGCGCTTCGCGAAGTACTTCCCAAATTGCACCTTGGGCTCCAACATCAACTCCGCGCGTTGGGTGCGATGCAACGAGCAATGCTGGTGCTTTACTCATTTCGCGGCCAACAATAAATTTCTGCTGATTTCCACCAGAAAGTGCCGCTGCAGCGGTCATTGGTCCTGGCGCACGAACATCAAACTCTTCCATGATGCGCTTTGTATCTTCGATAGTTGCTTTCTTATCAACAATAAATCCGCGCATTACTGGCTTGCCACGTTGGTGACCTAAAATCCGGTTCTCCCATAATGGTGATGACATCATCAACGCCTGACGTTGGCGGTCTTCTGGGATCAAACCAATACCTAGATCGTGGCGGTGGGCCACGCTCATGTGATCAATTGCTGAGCCATGGAATTCAATTGAACCCGTGTAGTCGCGCAACCCCATGATTGCTTCTACAAGCTCAGCCTGGCCATTTCCTTCAACACCTGCGATTCCAACAACTTCACCAGCGTGCAAATCGAAAGTTATGTGCGATATCAAATCACGGCTGCCGGTAGCGGTTGGGATCGAAACATCTTTCAGTGCCAAAGTTATTTCAGCACGGCGGGTGTCTCCGTGCGTTGTTGGCTGAGGTAGTTCGCTGCCAACCATGAGCTCTGCCAATTGACGGGCGGTCACATCTTTAGCTTTGACCTCGGCAACAGTTTCGCCTGCGCGTACAACTGTCACATCATCTGCAACACGTAACACTTCGTCAAGCTTATGAGAAATAAAAATAACTGCCATTCCCTTTGCGCGCAGACCTTGTAAAGCGCTAAACAGATCATCTACCTCTTGTGGGACCAGAACAGCTGTTGGTTCGTCAAAAATCAAAATATTTGCGCCGCGAAAAAGTACCTTCAAAATTTCTACTCTTTGGCGCTGCCCAACTCCAAGTTCTTCCACCAAAATATCTGGATCTACATCAAGGCCATACGCCTTAGACATTTCAGTAACTTTGGCACGAGCAGCTTTAAAATCAATCGTCACACCATGCTGCGGCTCAGCGCCAAGAATTATATTTTCAAGAACTGTGAAGTTATCAGCCAACATGAAGTGCTGATGCACCATACCAATTCCAAGTTCAATCGCATCGTTGGGGTTCTTCAAATTAACAGCCTTGCCGTTAACCAAGATCTCGCCACTATCGGGATGCTGCATTCCGTAAAGAATCTTCATCACAGTAGATTTACCGGCACCGTTTTCACCAACTAGGGCGTGGACTGTGCCTGTCTCGACTTTCATCGAAACATCTTTGTTAGCTACTACGCCTGGAAAGCGCTTAGTAATGTGTCGCAGTTCAACTGCTACTGACACTTAAAGTCTCCTTTGACTAAATTCTCTCTAGTTAAAAACATT
>CAIJHZ010000001.1 GCA_903820565.1 uncultured Actinomycetes bacterium | reverse complement strand
GCGCACGCTGTCACCCAGAAAATCCAAGACCCACGATTTACATCAGTGGAGGTGGATGCCGGCGATCTGGTGGCTCTCGAGGGATTGATCCGAAAGGTCAATCCGGATGTTGTGATCAACGCAGTTGATCCACGGTTTGTCATGAACATCTTTAATGCCTCAAAAAATGCGGGCGTTAATTACATGGATATGGCGCTGTCGCTATCAATCGCTCATCCAACCGATCCCTTTAATAAAGTTGGCGTGATGCTCGGTGATGATCAATTTGCCCAACATGATGAATGGCTGAGCCAAGGTAATTTCGCACTGATTGGTATCGGTATCGAACCTGGAATGAGCGATATTTTTGCTCGCTATGCTCAAGATTATTTGTTCAGTGAAATCGATGCTGTAACAATCCTGGATGGATCAAGCCTGACTGTAGATGGTTATGAATTTGCTCCATCATTTTCAATTTGGACAACAATAGAAGAATGTCTTAATCCCCCATTAATTTGGAATGAGGGATGGCATACCGCAAAGCCATTTACAGGTGGTGTGATTTTTGACTTCCCAGAAGGAATTGGTCCAGTTGAATGTGTGGATGTTGAGCATGAGGAAGTTGCTTTGATTCCACGAAAGATTAAAGCAAAGAAGGTCACCTTTAAGTATGGCCTTGGAAATGACTTTATTGAAAAGCTAAAAACTATTCATGCACTTGGTCTATCGAATAAGGAAAAGGTTAGTTACCGCGGAATGGAAATTGCACCTCGCGACTTCTTGGCATCCTTATTGCCAGATCCAGCAACAATTGGTCCAGTTATGCACGGTAAAACGTGTGCAGGTGCCCATGTTGCTGGTCTGAACAAAGAGGGAAAGCCATACGCCTGTTACATCTATAACGTCGTTGACAATGAATGGTCGATGAAAAATTATGGTGATCAAGCAGTTGTTTGGCAGACCGCAATTAATCCTGTTATTGCAATGGAGTTGATTGCAAACGGCACTTGGAAACCTGCTGGAGTTATTGGCCCTGAATGGCTTGAACCAAAACCATTCTTAGATTTAATTGAGTCATACGGAAGCAGTTGGCATATTCGGGATGAGGATCCCGCAGGAATCGGGGCGTAAATGGAATCGTGGGCATTAGTTACCGGAGCGACTTCTGGAATTGGTGAGAGTTTTACTCGCTTATTGGCTGATAACAATTACAACATTGTGTTGGTCGCCCGCGATGTGTCACGATTACGAGAGCGCGCATCAGGGCTCGAAGCACAGTACAAGGTTCAAACACACATCATTCAGGCCGACCTTTCTACCGATGCAGGATGTGCGGCTGTTGAGCAGTACATCGCGAACAATCGGATTGAAGTGCTGATTAATAATGCGGGATTTGGTATCAACAAAGCATTCACAATGTCATCATTAGAAGCTGAACAGCAGATGTTCGATGTTTTGGTTCGGACCCCCATGCGCCTAATGCATGTTGCACTTCCGCTAATGAAGCAGCGCAATAAAGGCGTCGTCATTAATGTTTCGTCGGTAGCTGGCTTTATTGCCGGTGGCACCTACAGCGCATCGAAGTCATATCTGACCGTGTTGACTGAATCTCTGCACACCGAGCTTGCCGGCACAGATGTAAAGATCAGTGCGCTGTGCCCTGGCTTTACTCGAACTGAATTCCACCAACGTGGCCGTATGTCTATGAAGGGCTTACCCAACTTTATGTGGCTTGATTCTGACACCTTAGTTTCAAAGGCTTGGAGTGATGCGCTGAAGGGTAAAGCAGTATCGATTCCAGGATGGCAATACAAGTTACTGGTCTTTCTAATTCAAGGATTGCCTCGAACCATCGTCAGAAGAGTTGGCATGAGTATGAGGAAGAAACAG